>JAYRTA010000070.1:0-7582 GCA_041919875.1 Arenimonas sp. | reverse complement strand
AAACCGCGGTGGCAATGCGGCTGGCGGCAACGAAGATGGACGCCGCCGCCGCGCGCCTGATCGTCGAGCGCAACCTGCGGCCCGTGGCGGGGGGATTCTCCTGGCGCAGCGATCCGCGCCTGACCCTGCCCACCCACGTGCGGATGCCCGAGGAGGCCGTGCAGGCGATCCTGCGCGAGCTGCAGGCGCCGACCCTGGTGGTGGCGGCCGACCCGCCGCCGGCCTATTTCGACGCCGCCGTGCGCGAGGCGCGCCTGGCCTGCGTGCGCGACGTGCGGCTGCAGGTGCTGCCAGGCGGGCACCACCTGCACATGGAGCAGGCGGACGTGGTCGGGCCGCTGCTGCGGGACTTCCTCGCCGGCTGATCAGCCGGTGAGCGCGGCCAGGGTGGCCTTCAGGGCCAGCCCGTCGCCGCGCAGGTAGTCGCGCTCGTCGCGCCAGCCGGGCCAGCGCGCCTCGACCTCGCGCCAGAACCGGGGCGAATGGTCGGCGTGCACCAGGTGGCACAGCTCGTGCACTAGCACGTATTCGAAGGCCGAGGGCCGGCCCAGCACCAGCGCCAGGTCGAGCGAGACCACGCCGGCCGGGCTGAGCGAGCCCCAGAGCGAGGACAGCGCGCGCACCCGCAGCGAGGCCGGTGGCCGCGGCAGGTCCGGGACGTAGCGCGGCAGCCAGCGGTGCACGTCGGCGCGGGCCTGCTGCAGGTAGAACTCGCGCAGGGCGGCGCGGGCCTGGGCATCGGTGGCGCGGCCCGGCAGCTGCAGTGCGATGCCATGTTCGTCCAGGCTGGCGCGGGCGTAGCGGCCGTCGGTCCACCGCAGGGGCAGGGCGTCGCCGCGCAGGGGCAGGGTCCGGGCCTCGCCGCGCACCAGGGCCGGCACCGGTTCGCGCAGGCGGGTGGCGAGCTGGGCCGCCAGCCAGTCGCGGTGTTCGAGCAGGAAGGCCTCGGCGGCGCGCACCGGCGCACGCATCGGCAGGGTCAGGCGGGCGCCGCGCTCGCCCACCAGCAGGCGCAGGCGGCGCGCGCGCGGATGGCGCACCCAGCGGACCTCGACCCGGGGGCGGTGGGGCTGGGCCAAGGGCGGGGTTTCCGCGGGGGGGGGGGCGGGAGGGAGCAGGCGCAGCAGCATGTTCGCCATGCTAGCGCGCCGTCGGGGCTCCGGGGGCGGGCTCAGGCGTCGGCGGCGCTGAACTTCAGGGCCTGCTCGAGCACGGCGAACAGGCGCTTGAGCTCGCCGGCCATCAGGGCGTAGCGGGCGTCGAGCTCGGCGTGCAGGCCGTCGGCTTCGGTGTGTTCGAGCGAATCCACGGCGCCGTCGAGGAACTTGAGCTTGCGCACCACCAGGTCCTCGCCCAGCACGAACGAGACGTGATCGTCGAGCACCAGGCCCAGGCGGGTGACCTGCTTGCCGGCCTCGAGGTGGCGGCGGATCTCGTCGGACTGCAGCTCGTGGCGGCTGCAGCGCACGACGGCGCCGCCGTCCACCGGGTCCTTGAGTTCGCACTCGTCGCCCAGCACCAGGCCGGGCGGCAGCGGCTCGCCGGCGATCCAGCCGGTCATGACCGCGCGGGCGGACACTTCGGCGTTGAGCGGCAGGGCCGGGAAGCTGCCGAGCGCGTGGCGGACTTCCGAAACCAGGGTCTCGGCGGTCTTCTTCGAGCTGGCGTCGACGGCGATGAAGCCGTGCTGCAGGTCGAAGCTGGCGCTGGTGCGCACGGGCCGCACGAAGGCGCGCGGCAGCAGTTCCATCACCAGGTCCTCCTTGAGCCGCTTGCGGGCGCGGCCGCCGAGGCGGCGACCTTCCTTCTCCTCGACCTCGGCGAGCTTGCGCGCGAGCGCGTCGTTGACGACGGCGGCGGGCAACAGGCGGTCCTCGCCGCCGAGCGTGATCCAGATGCCGTCGCCGACCCGGTGGCTCAGGGCCGGCTCGTCGCGCCCGAAGGGCGAAACGAAGCCGCGCGACATCAGCTCGGAGGGGCCGACCGGCTTGAGCCGGCAGTCCTCCAGGCGGGCGTCGAGTTCGTCGAGGGTCTTGGCCAGGCGGCCGGGAAAGCGGAAGAAGGTCAGGTTTCGAAATAACATCGTGGACCAGGCGTCAAAAGAAAAAGCAAAAATGGGGTCAGACGGTATTGACGTTTGAAACGTTAATACCGTCTGACCCCATTTATTCGTCGCCGGTGAGCCAGGCGTGGGCGGTGGGGAGCGGGGTGTCGGTGCGGCGGCCGAGGGCGAGGAAATCGAACAGCGCCGGGTCGGCCAGCTGCGACGGGCGCACGTCGGCCAGGGCCTTGGCGATGGTGTCGATGCGGCCCGGGTGCTCGCGCTCCCAGTCGGCCATCATCCGGCCCACCTGCTTGCGCTGCAGGTTCTCCTGCGAGCCGCAGAGCGTGCAGGGGATGATCGGGAACTGCTTCCAGTCGGCGTACTCGACGATGTCGGCCTCGCGCACGGTCGCCAGCGGGCGGATCACGACGTGCTCGCCGTCGTCGCTGCGCAGCTTGGGCGGCATCGAGGCCAGCTTGGCGTGGAAGAACAGGTTGAGGAAGAAGGTGGCCACCAGGTCGTCGCGGTGGTGGCCGAGCGCGATCTTGGTGAAGCCCTGCTCCCTGGCGAAGGTGTACAGCGCCCCGCGCCGCAGCCGCGAGCACAGCGAGCACATCGTCTTGCCTTCCGGCACCACGCGCTTGACCACCGAGTAGGTGTCCTGCTCGAGGATGGTGTAGGGCACGCCCAGCGAGGCCAGGTACTCCGGCAGCACGTGCTCCGGGAAACCCGGCTGCTTCTGGTCCAGGTTCACCGCGTGCAGCTCGAAGGGCACCGGCGCCTTCTTCTGCAGCTGCAGCAGCACGTCGAGCATCGTATAGCTGTCCTTGCCGCCCGACAGGCAGACCATCACCCGGTCGCCGGCCTCGATCATGCCGTAGTCGGCGATGGCCTGGCCGACCTGGCGGCGCAGGCGCTTGGCGAGCTTGTTGCGCTCGTGGGCGGCCTTGCGGGGAACGGGATCTTGCAGCAGCAGGGTCATGGCCGGGGCGGGGACGCGGACGGGGCCGCGCATTCTACTCCCCCTGTCCGCCCCGCGGCCGGCGGCGTAAAGTCGGGGGGACGGAGGCCCGCATGACGTCCACGGAAGATCCCGCCAAGACCGCCGCGCAACTGGTGGAACTGCGCACCGAGCACCGCGACCTGGACGAGGCCATCGCCCGCCTGTCGGCCCAGCCGGGCGGCTTCGACGAACTGGCGATCAAGCGGCTCAAGAAGCGCAAGCTGCGGCTCAAGGACCTGATCTCGCAGCTGGAAAGCCGGCTGATCCCCGACCTCGACGCCTGACTACTCGGCCGCCGGCCGCGCCGGTGCAGCCCCGCCCGCCGCCTTGCTCATCGCCTCGGGCGAAACCTTGGCGATGGTGTGGCGCAGGTCGCGGCCCAGCACCACCTTGGCGTCCTTTTCCCAGCCGATCAGCTGCTCGTCGAAATCGAGCTTGCCGTCCGGGCACACCCAGACCAGCTTCATTTCCCGCAGCTTCTGGATGAAGCCGCGGAACAGGGACTTGTCGAAGAACTCCGGCGCCGCCGGCGCGTACAGCAGGCTCAGGCGCTGGGCCGCCAACTGGCAGAGGGTCTCGAGCTCGCCGGCGCTGAGCGTGCGCGGGCCGTTCTTGACCAGGGTGGTGATGGCGATGAAATAGCGTTCGAACGCCTGCTGCAGGCTGTGCGAGACCGCGCGCAGGCGGAACACCTCGTCGGTCTGCCCGGGGCCGCGGGAGATGATGCCGCCTTCCTCCTCGCTGGCCACGGCCAGCAGGCCCTCGGCCACGAACAGGTCGATGGTCGCGTCCAGGCGCTCGGCGAACTGGTCGCCGGTCCAGGGCAGGAACAGCTCCTCGCGGATGAAGGGGTAGATCGTCCGGCCCAGTCGCAGCAGGCCGGCGCGGCTCATGCGCCGGTTGTTCTGGAAGCACAGCGCCACCCAGGCCGCCGCCGCGAACAGGTGCAGCACGTTGTTGCGGAAGTAGCTCTGCAGCACCGCGGTTTCGCCCGACATGCCCAGGACGTCGCCCAGCGGGTGCTGGGTGCGGGTGAGCACGCCCATCTTTTCGCCATAGGCGATGATCTCGGCGGGCGTCATCGGCGTCACGGTGACGCGGTCCGAATAGGGCAGGTCGGCCAGCAGCTTCTTGCTCAGCGCCAGCTGCGCCAGCAGGTCGGCCTCGCTCATCGCGTGCTTGGGCGTGGCCAGCACCACCAGCGCCAGCAGGTTGATCGGGTTCACGTCGGCGGCGCGGTTGATGTTGACCTGGATGCGCTGGGCGATGTCCTCGATGGCGTCTTTGAGCCAGGCCGGCTTCTCGTCCGGGTCGGCCGCGGCCTGGGCGCGCCAGTCCGGGGCGTGCTGCTCCAGCACCTGGTCGAGGAAGATCGGCTCGCCGAAGTTCACGGCCACCTTGCCGTAATGCTCGCGCAGCACCTCGGCGCCGGCGCGCAGCAGGGCGCCGATGGTTTCCTTCTGCTTGGGCCGGCCGGTGAGTTCGTCGAGGTAGCTCTTGCCCTCGATCAGCTTTTCGTAGCCGATGTACACCGGCTGGAACACCACCGGCCGGCGCGGCGCGCGCAGGAAGGCCTTGAGCGTCATCGCGATCATGCCGCCCTTGGGCTGCAGCAGGCGCCCGGTCCGCGAGCGGCCGCCCTCGATGAAGTACTCCAGCGAGAAGCCCTCGCCCACCAGCTGCGCCACGTACTCGCCCAGCACCGCCGCGTACAGCGCGTTGCCGCGGATCGAGCGGCGGATGAAGAAGGCGCCGCCGCGCCGCAGCACCGGCCCGATCACCGGCATGTTGAGGTTGACGCCGGCGACGATGTGCGGCGGAACGATGCCGCGCGTGTACAGCAGGTAGCTCAGCAGCAGGTAATCCATGTGGCTGCGGTGGCAGGGCACGTAGATCACTTCGTGCCCCGGAGCGACCTGCTTGAGCGTGTCGAGGTGGTTGACGTTGACGCCGCCGTAGATGCGGTTCCAGAAGCCGGTGAGCGCGAACGAGGCCGAGCGCACCACCGGGTTGGAATAGTCGGCGGCGATTTCCCAGGCGAAGCGGTGCGCCTTCTTCCAGGCTTCCAGGTATTCGGTGTTGTCGCGCCGGGCCTGGTCGGTGATGGCCTTGCGCACCGGCTCGGCGTCGAGCACGCGGTCCACCAGCAGGCGGCGGGTGGACAGGTCCGGGCCGATCACCGCGGTGCGGATGCGGCGGAAGTGCGCGCGCAGCACGCGGCTGACCTTGCGCACCTGGCGCTCGTGCGCCACTTCCTCGCCCAGGATTTCCCAGACGCGGACGCCCGGCGAGAACTGCACCACGGTATCGCGGCCGTTGAGCAGGATCGCCAGCAGGCGCCGGAAGCGGCCGACCAGCGCCCAGTTCTCCGAGAACAGCACCGAGAACCAGCCCGACTGCCGCGCCGGCGCGCGGCCGACGAAGATCGAGACCGGCACCAGCTGCACGTCCTGGTCCGGGTACAGGCGGTGCGCCATCAGCAGGCGCGAGAGCGCATCGGAGTGGGTGCGGTTGCGCGGCCGGCCGAGCAGGCCGGCGCGCCGGCGCGACAGCGCCACGTAGGCGCGCTTGCGGCCCAGCGGATCGCCCGGCAGCGCGGCCAGCGGCGAGGGCAGGCCGGCTTCGCGGCAGGCGCGGTCGAGGATGAGGGTGTTCGACAGGCCGTAGTTCTCGATCACGTAGCAGACCGGCCGGTCGAGCGTGAAGGGCGGCACGGTCGGCTCGCGCTTGATCTCGATCCAGGGCGCGAGCAGCTTTTCCATCAGCCGCGCCCACAGCGGCGGACGGCCGCTGGGCTTGGCCGCGGGTGCCGGCGGCGGGGTGGGCGTCTCGGAATCCATGGGCGGGTTCAGCCGGCGGTCGCGGGCTCGCTGGCGTCGGCGTCGGCGGCCTCTTCGGCGGCCGGGGCGTCCGCGTCCCCGGCCTCCGCGGGCGCGGCCAGGTCCTGGGCGCCCTCGGCGAGCGCCCGTTCGGCCTCGGCGATGGCGTCGGCGCTGTACCAGCCCTCGCCCACGCGCTGCATGGTCTGCTCGAAGGAAATGGTCTTGCCCAGCAGCGGGTAGCTCACGCGCACGGTGGCGCGGTCGCCCTCGGCGGACACCTGTTCGGCCTCCAGGCCGTCGAGGGCCTGGTCGAGGTCGAGGTCGTAGGCACGGCCGATCTCCTTGGCGCCGGCGAGCAGCCGGCCGCCCTTGGCCATGGCCTGGTCGTAATCGAGCGCCCGCGCCGCCTCGAGCGTGGGCAGCTGCAGGTCGCGGGCGGTGGCGACCGCGCTGCCGATGGCGCGGCGGGCACGCTCGCGGTCGGTGATCAGGGCCGGCTGGGCCCAGGCCAGCAGGGCACCGACGAGTTCCGTGCCGTGGGCCTTGTCGGCGTCGCTGAGGTCCTCGTTGGCCTGGAGGGCGGCGTTGAGGAAGATGCCGGCCGTGGCCTGCATCAGCGGCCACTGGCTGGCCATTTCCTGCTCGAACTGGACGAGCTTGGGCTCGAGGTCGCGCATCATCGCGGCCTCGGCGTCGTCGGCCAGCAGGCGGGCCATCATGTCTTCGTATTCGGCGGCGTCGTCGGCGGCGATCGGCTCGGCGCGGGCGGCCTGGTCGTTCCAGAGCGCGATGGTGCGGGCGTGCAGGTCCTCGGGCAGGCTCAGGCGGGCGTAACGGGCCAGGTCGTTGGCGCGCAGGGCGGCGGCCTGGGCCTCGATCGCGGCCACCGGGTCGCCCGGGGCACGGTCGGCGTCGGCCTCGGGCGCCGGCCGGCAGGCGGCCAGGGCCAGGACGAGGGTCAGCGGGGCCAGCAGGGCCCCGGCGGAAAGGCGTCGGCTCATCGTCGGGTTCAGGATCGGACGGGTCGAGGAATCTAGCAGATCGGGCTGAAGCGCCCCTGTGCCGGGGCTGGCGCGGGCCGGGCCCGCATAAAAAACGGGAGGCCTGGCGGGCCTCCCGTGAATCCGGATGAACCGGAGGACAGTCGTCGTTTTGGATACCGGCCGGGCCGGACGCCCGACGACGACCGCAGGTTAGCGGGCTGCGGGACTTTAGGCAATACCTTAAGTGTTGCGATGCAAGGTATTGAATTCAATGAGCAAAGGCGGCTGCAATCTGGGCCTGGATGCGCTCGGCCGCCGCGGCCGGGTCGGCGGCCTGGCGGATCGGGCGGCCGACGACGATGTGGCTGGCGCCCGCCGCAAAGGCGGTCGGGACGTCGACGGTGCGCTTCTGGTCGTCCCCGGCCGGCCCGGCGGGGCGGATGCCCGGGCAGACGATCAGGAAGCCCGGGTCGGTGGCGGCACGCAGGGCCGCCGCCTCCTGGCCGGAGGCGATCACGCCGTCGCAGCCGGCGGCGCGGGCAGCCACGGCGCGCTCCAGCACGACCTCGGAAGGCTCACGATCGATACCCATCCGGCGAAGATCGTCGCGGTCCATGGAGGTCAGCACGGTCACCGCGAGGAGTCGAATGTCGCCCTTCTCCTGCGAAGCGGCGCGCATCATGGCCTCATGTTGGCCATGGATGGTGCAGAAATCGACCGGGTAGCGCGA
>JAYRTA010000069.1:0-7591 GCA_041919875.1 Arenimonas sp. | reverse complement strand
GCCAGCGCGCGGCGGCGGGCCACCAGGTGGGCCTGGCCTCGGCCCGCGAACGCATCCGCGCGCTCAGCGACGGCCGCGGCAGGCTGGAAACGCGCGTGCAGGACGGTCGCCATGTCGCGACCATCCTGCTTCCGGCCGATCAGCCGACCACGCGGTAGCAGGGCTGGTAGTTGCCCGAGATCTTCATGCGGCGCTGCTCGACGAAGGCGCGCAGCAGGGCATCGAGCGCCCGCATGATGTCCTTGTCGCCATCGATCTCGAAGGGGCCGTGGCGCTCGATCTCGCGCATGCCCTCTTCCTTGACGTTGCCGGCGACGATCCCGGAGAACGCGCGGCGCAGGTCCGCCGCCAGCAGGTGCACCGGCTGTTCGCGGTGCAGGTTCAGCGCCGACATCGCCGCGTGGGTCGGGGCGAAGGGCTGCTGGAATTCGAAAGGCACATGCAGGGACCAGTTGAAGAAGAAGGCGTCCTGCTCGTGCAACCGGTGCTCGCGCACCTGCTTGAGGCCACGGCGCATCACCGCCGCCACCTCCGACGGGTCGTCCACGATGATGCGGTAGCGCGAGGTCGCGGCCTCGCCCAGCGTGAGGCGCAGGAACTGGTCGATCTGCTCGAAGTAGGCCGCCGATTCGCGCGGGCCGGTCAGGATCAGCGGGAAGGGCAGCGCCGCGTTGTCCGGGTGCAGCAGCAGGCCGAGCAGGTACAGGATCTCCTCCGCCGTGCCGACGCCGCCCGGGAACACGATGATGCCGTGGCCCAGGCGCACGAAGGCCTCCAGGCGCTTCTCGATGTCCGGCATGATCACCAGGTGGTTGACGATCGGATTGGGCGATTCGGCGGCGATGATGCCCGGCTCGGTGATGCCGATGTAGCGCGGCTTCCAGTGCCGCTGCTTGGCATGGGCAATCGTCGCGCCCTTCATCGGCCCCTTCATCGCGCCCGGGCCGCAGCCGGTGCAGATGTCCAGGCCGCGCAGGCCCAGCTCGTAGCCAACCTTCTTGGTGTACAGGTACTCGTCGCGGCCGATGGAGTGGCCGCCCCAGCAGACCACCAGGTTCGGGTCCTGGTAGGACTTCATCACGCGCGCGTTGCGCAGGATCTCGAACACCGCCTCGGTCATGCCGGGGCCGGTGGCCAGGTCGAAGCGGCCGCTGCCGGCGACTTCGTTGGCGTTGTAGACGATGTCCCGAACCACTGCGAACAGGTTCTCCGCGATGCCGCGGATGATCTCGCCGTCCACGAAGGCCGAGGCGGGTGCCGCGCGGAGTTCGATCTTGATGCCGCGGTCCTGCTGGTGCACCTCGATGTCGAAGTCGGGGTAGCGCTGGGAGGCTTCGCGCGGGTCGTCGCTGTCGCTGCCGGTGGTGAGCACCGCCAGGGCGCAGCGGCGCAGCAGCTCGCGCAGGCCGCCGCTGGAGGCATCGCGCAGGCGCACCACCTCGTCGCGGGAAAGGATATCCAGGCCGCCGCGCGGTGAGATGCGGGTGTTGACGGTGGCAGGCAGGGCTTCGCTCATGGTTTCGCGGGTCGCATTCATTCGTCGGGGTCGGGGACTCTAGCACTCCCGGGCGCCGGAAAAGGAAACGGCCGGCGGTTTCCCGCCGGCCGTCCCGGTGCCTCGTGGTCCGCTATCAGAACTCGTAGCGGAAGGTCAGCTGCGCCGCCCACTGCGACTCGCCGCGGGTCTGACGGGTGGTCAGGTTCTCGACGTTCGGCATGGTGGTGTAGACGTAGTTGCCGTTGACGTCCAGGCCGAGGCCGCGGACGAAGCTGCGGCTCAGGCCGCCCTGCGACTGGAACGGCACCTCGTCGATGCGGCCCCACTCCTTGTTGAACATGTTGCCCACGTTGAGGATGTCCAGGGCGATGACCGAACGATGGTCCTTGAAGAAGCCCGGGAGTTCCTGGGTGATGCGGATGTCGAAGGAGTTGGTCCAGGGCGAGAAGGCCGAGTTGCGATCGACGACGCCGCCCGCGAAGCGCTCCAGGCCATTGGCGCGGACGAACTCCCAGAACAGGGCCTCGTCGGCGGCACCGCCGCGGAACACCACTTCGCCGGAACCCGGTGCGACCGGGATGTACAGCAGGTCGTTGATGTTGCCGTCGCCGTTGAGGTCGTTGTCGTAGACCCAGCTGTAGGGCTTGCCGCTGCGGCCTTCGTAGAACAGGCCGACGGTGGTCTTGTAGTCACCGAACAGGGCGCGGCTCCAGTTGAGCTGGCCGATGATGCGGTCCTTCACCAGGTAGGCCGAGTTCGCCTCGACCTCCTCGTTGGTCTGGAACACGGACACCGAGTTCCAGTTCGAGTTGGCCACCGAGGAGGTCAGCGGGCTGACTTCCGTGGCGCGGGTGTAGGAGTAGCCCAGGCCCCAGGTCCAGTTCTCGAGGAAAGCGCCCGACAGCGACAGCGTCAGGTTGTCGCCGCTACCCTTGGAGGTGCGCTCGGCCAGCAGGACGTTGTTGTAGTTCGGGTTGCTGAGGGCACGCGATCGCAGGCCCGAGCAGATGCCGGTGGTGATGGTCGAACCGCTGGTGTTCCAGCAGGCGGTGTTGAGGCCCTGCGGGGTCCAGTACAGGTTGCGGCCGTCGACGCCAGTGGCGGTCGCGTTGCCGATGTTCAGGTGACGGTAGTAGATCGAGCTCTCGACCTCGGTGCGGATGTACTCGGCCGAGAACACCATGCCCCACCACGGCAGCTCGTGGTCGAAGGCGATGTTGGCCTTCCACACCGACGGCTGCTCCAGGTCGCTGGACAGGAAGTCGACGTTGGCGGCCGGCACGGCGCCGGCGAAGCCGGTCGGCTGGCTGTTCGGATCCGGGTTGAACAGGCCGTCGGTCGTCGGGCAGGCGGCGAAGCCGGAGATGCCGCAACCGATCACGCGGGTCGCGATGCCGGTGTTGGAGTACGGGTTGGACAGCCACACGCTGGCCGCCGCGCCTTCGAACAGGCCCACGCCGCCGCGCAGCTGCATCGGACGTTCGCTGTCGAAGGTGTAGTTGAAGCCCAGGCGCGGCTGGAACAGCGTGTTGCCGTCCAGGGTGACGTCGTTGCGGATGCCGAAGCCGCCGCTGGCGCGGGTGACCGTGCCGACGTGCGGGTTGACGTTGCCGGTGATCGAGCCGGCGACGACCGGGTCGGCCGCGGCCGCGTTGAACAGGGGCCGGGTGCTCATGTTCTTCTGGTCGATGCGCAGACCGGCCATCAGGGTCAGGTTGTAGTTGACCGACCAGGTGTCCTGGATGAACAGGCCGATGTTCTGGTAGTCCCAGGTGGCGACGCCGTCGTCGAGCGAGAAGCCGGGCGCGCCGACCTGCACCTGATAGCTGATCGGACGGCCGCGCTGGAAGTTCTCCAGCACCGCCGCCTCGTTCTGGGCGCGGGTGGCCGTGTTGCAGGTGAGGCCGCCCGAGATCAGCGGATTGGTGTAGAAGCCGGCGCCACCGTTGATGCAGCCGAAGGTGTAGTTGCCGTTGGTGTCCTGCAGGAAGGCGTTGTAGACGTCATTGTCGTCGAAGTCCACGCCGAACTTCAGCTCATGGTCCTCGAGGAACCAGCTGGCGCCGAGGTAGTAGTTCCAGGTCTCGGTGGCCAGGTCGTTGAAGTGGCGGCTGCGCTCGGTGCCGAACACCAGGCCCGCGTTGGTGCTGGACACGGTCGGCGAGCCCACCGGCAGGGTGCCCGAGAAGTTCAGGCGGATCTGCGGCAGGAAAGAGTTGTTGGCCGGGGTGCTGGCGTAGTCGCGGTAGGAAACCTTGAACTCGGTGGAGAAGTTCTCGGTCCAGTCGGAGAAGACCTGGCCCACGTAGGTCTCGATGGTCTTGCCCTGGTTGTACCAGTGCGAGCTGGTGGAGATGGCGTTGTTGAAGTTGGTCGGGAAGATCGGCTCGGCCTGCTCGGTCTTGCTCCAGCGCAGGCTGGCGCGGTGGTTCTCGCCGAGGTTGGCGTCGATCTTGAAGAGGCTGTCCTTGACCTTGAGCTCGGCGGCGCCGGTGTCGAAGGTGCCGATGTCGAAGCCGTAGGTGCTCTGGGCGATCGAGGTCGCGCCGGACACCGCGGTCGGGGTGATGGCGACCGGGCTCAGGCCGCTGCCGATCGGGCCGAAGGTCAGGCCGGCGCGGCTGCTGGTGAGCTCTTCGTAGGCGGCGAAGAAGAACAGCTTGTCTTCGATCAGCGGGCCGCCGAAGGTGAAGCCGGTGGTCTCTTCGTCGAAGGCCGGCGGGTCGAAGGTGCCATTGACGGCGCGATTGTAGCGCTCGCCGACGAACTTCTCGTTGCGGAACACGTAGTAGAGCGAACCGTGGAACTCGTTGGTGCCCGACTTGGTGACGGCGTTGATGTTGGCGCCGGTGTAACCCTTCTGGGTCACGTCGTAGTTCGAGATGTTCACCTGCACCGAGTCGATCGCGTCGATCGAGATCGGCTGCTTCAGGGTCGGCAGGTTGTTGGCCTCGAGGCCGAAGGTGTCGTTGGTGGTGACACCGTCGATGGTGATCGAGTTGAAGCGCGAGTTCTGGCCGCCGGCCGAGATCTCGCCGCGCTCCTTGTCGGTCTGCGACAGGCGCGGGTCGAAGCGGGCGTAGTCCTGCAGGTTGCGCTGCACGGAGGCCATGTTGCGCAGCTGGTCGCGGTTGATCGCGGTGCCGGCGCCCATGTTGTTGGTGCTGAAGATCTCCGAACCCAGCGCGCCGCCGGTCACTTCGACCGCCGACAGGGTGGTGATGTCCTGGCCCAGGGTCGCGTCGACCGCGGTGGTCTCGGCGAGCTGCAGGTACACGCCCTCGCGGACTTCCGTCACGCCATCCTTGGTGATGGTGATCGTGTAGGGGCCACCGACGCGCAGGCCGCGCGCGCTGTAGCGGCCGTCGGCGCCGGTCAGGGCGTTGCTGACCGAACCCGACGGGGTGTGCACGATGGTCACCTGGGCGCCGGTCACCGGCTGCGAATCCGCGCCGACGATGCGGCCGCCGACGGCGGCGGTGGTGTTCTGGGCGAAGGCCGGGGCCGCGGCCAGCGCGACTGCCAGGCCGAGGGAGAGCTTCGAGAGCCGAACCCGATTGCGATTGGTCATTGGTGTGAACCCTGGTTTGTAGAAGACGAGAAAACTGGAGCTGCGGCATCCCGCCGCTGCACCCGGTGGCCCGGGCGTCGCTGGTCCTTGGTCCTTGCCGCCGGGGCCATCCCCACCGCCCTGCGAGCTAACAAGAGTTTAACACGCTAGCCCGCTTAGATGTCATTCAGGTGACGGGCCGGGGCCGGGCGTCACGGAAGGGGCCCGCTCCCCAGGTAGGCCTTGACGCCATCGAGCAGCATCTGCACCGAAATGGCCACCAAAAGCATGCCCATGAGCCGTTCGACGGCCACCAGGACCCGATTGCCCAGGACCTTGTAGAGGTAGGTGGCCGAGAACAGCAGGGCCGCCGTGCCGCCCCAGGCCAGGACCAGGGCCAGGCTCCAGTCCCCCATCCGGTGCGGCTCCTGTGCCGCCAGCAGCATCACGGCCGCCATGCCCGACGGGCCGGCCACCAGGGGGATGGCCATGGGCACGATGAAGGGCTCGCCCTCGGGCACCTCGCCGAACATGCCCTCCGGGCTCGGGAAGATCATTTTCAGGCCGATGAGGAACAGGACGATGCCGCCGGCGATGGACACCGACTCCTGGCGCAGGTGCATCAGGTCGAGCACGTACTTGCCGCCCCAGAGGAAGGCGAACAGCACCGCGAGTGCAATCAGCAGCTCCCGGGCCAGGATGAAGCGGCGCCGCCTGGCCGGCAGCGGTTTGAGCAGGCCCAGGAACACCGGGATGTTGCCCAGCGGGTCCAGGATCAGGAACAGCAGCAGGGCGGCGGACAGCGTGGTCATGCCGCGACCCTCGGCGCCCACACCTGGCCCCGCAGGGCAGTCCCGGCCGTCGACAGCAGGTGCACGCACCCGGCCGCGTAGGCGGCGGGACCAGGCACCCGCAGTTGGGCCTCGTCGGCGTAGGCGCGGGCGCGCAGGTCGGTCCGCATCGGTCCGGGCTCGAAGCCTGCCACCCGCACCGGGGTGGTATCCGTTTCGGCATGGAGCTGGCGCACCAGGGCCGCCAGGCCCTGCTTGGCCAGGCCATAGGCGCCCCAGTAGGCCCTACCGACCCGGGCCGGGTCGTCGGTGGTGAACACGACCGCGCTGTCGGCCGACCGCCGCAGGTGCGGCAGGCAGGCGCGCGTGAGCAGCCAGGGGGCGGTGAGGTTCACGTGCAGGTTGCGGACGAAGGCCTCGGGCTCGACCGTCTCCAGCGGCGCCAGGCCGGTGAACTCGGCGGCGCAGTGCAGCACGCCGTGCAGGCCGCCCAGCTCCGCCACCACCTTGCCCGCCAGGTCGGCGTAGTCCGCCGGATCGGCGCCGGCCAGGTCCAGCGGGTAGATCGCCGGCTCGGGGCCCAGGGCCTTGGCGGCGTCGTACACACGGTTGAGTTTGGGCACCTTCCGGCCGACCAGGACCACGGTGGCGCCGGCGCGCGCACAGGCCTTGGCCGCCTCCGCACCCAGGCCGCCGTGCGCGCCCGTCACCAGGACCACGCGCCCGGCGAGGGCGTCGGCGGCGACCGCGGGCAAGCCGGCGGCGGCCTCGCTCATGCGGCCTTCTGCGCCTCGGAGACGATGCGGGCCAGTTCGCCGCTGTCGAACAGCTCGACCGTGATGTCGCAGCCCCCGATCAGCTCGCCGTTGACGAACAGTTGCGGGAAGGTGGGCCAGTCCGAATAGCGCGGCAGGTTGGCGCGGATTTCCGGGTCCTCGAGCACGTTGACGGTGTGGAAGCCCGACGCGCCGGCCGACTTCAGGGCCTGCACGGCCCGGCTGGAGAAGCCGCACATCGGGAACTGCGGCGTGCCCTTCATGAAAAGGACGATGGGGTGGCCGTCGACCACGGCCTTGATGCGGTCCATGACGCTCATGCGAAGCTCCGTTGCGTGCCGGGCCCCGGCCGGGGCCCGCGATGGGGCTAGAATTATACGTCCTGGGCGCCGCCCGCCGGCGCCACCCCACCACCGGAGACAGCCCATGGCCATCGAACTGCCCGCCCTGCCCTACGACCGCACCGCGCTCGAGCCGCACATCTCGGCCGAAACCATCGATTTCCACTACGGCAAGCACCACCAGGCCTACGTCACCAACCTCAACAACCAGATCAAGGGCACCGAGTTCGAGGCCCTCGATCTCGAAGAGATCATCCGCAAGGCCCAGGGCGGCATGTTCAACAACGCCGCCCAGGTCTGGAACCACACCTTCTACTGGCACTGCCTCAAGCCCAATGGCGGCGGCGAGCCCAGCGGCAAGCTGGCCGAGGCGATCACCAAGGCCTTTGGCTCCTTCGCGGCGTTCAAGGAGCAGTTCACCCAGACCGCGCTGACCACGTTCGGCTCGGGCTGGGCCTGGCTGGTGCAGCGGCCGGACGGCTCGCTGGCCCTGGTCAGCACGCCCAACGCCGCCACCCCGATCACCGGCAACGACAAGCCCCTGCTCACCTGCGACGTCTGGGAGCACGCCTACTACATCGACTACCGCAACGCCCGGCCCAAGTACGTCGAAGCGTTCTGGAACCTGGTCGACT
>JAYRTA010000068.1:0-7671 GCA_041919875.1 Arenimonas sp. | reverse complement strand
CGCCGACCACCAGGCGCTTTAGGTACAGCTCCGGCGCCACGCGCAGGTACAGGTCCAGGTCGAGCGCGTTGTGGTGGGTGACGAAAGGCCGCGCCGTGGCGCCGCCGGGGATGTAGTGCATCATCGGCGTCTCGACCTCGAGGAAGCGCCGCGCATCCAGCCACTGGCGCATCGCCGAGACGATCCGCGAACGCTGCACGAACACCTCGCGCGCCTCGGGATTGACGATCAGGTCGACGTAGCGCATGCGGTAGCGCTGCTCGACGTCGGCCAGGCCATGGAACTTGTCCGGCAGCGGCCGCAGCGACTTGGTCATCAGGCGCAGGCGGTCAGCCTTGACCGAGAGCTCGCCGGTGCGGGTGCGGGTGAGGCCGCCCTCGACCGCGACGATGTCGCCGATGTCCCAGCCCTTGAAGGCCTCGTAGGCTTCGCCCAGCTCGCTGCCCTGCAGGTAGAGCTGGATGCGGCCGCTCATGTCCTGGACCTGGGCGAAGCTGGCCTTGCCCATCACGCGCTTGGCCAGCAGCCGGCCGGCGACGGCGGCGCGCCGATCGAGCGCCTCCAGCGCCTCGGTCGTCCAGGCGTCCTTGTCGGCGAACTCGGCCTGCAGGTCGCCCACGAAGTCGGCGCGCACGAAGTCGTTCGGAAAGGCGATGGCCCCCGACTCGCGAAGCGCGGCGAGTTTCCCGCGGCGCTCGGCGATCAGGGTGTTCTCGTCGGCGGCGGGTGTCTGGCTGGGCTGGTCGGTCATGTCGGCATCGCTTGGATGGAGAGAATCGCGCCGGAAGGCGCTCCTACTGGCACAGGTCAGGCGTCCGCGCGTTTCGCGCCGACCTCGAGGCCCGCCTTGAGGCTGGCCTCGATGAATTCGTCGAGGTCGCCATCGAGCACCTTCTGGGTGTCGGAGCGCTCGATGCCCGTGCGCAGGTCCTTGATGCGGCTCTGGTCGAGCACGTAGTTGCGGATCTGGCTGCCCCAGCCGATGTCGGACTTGGTCGCTTCCACCGCGTCACGCTCGGCGTTGCGCTTCTGCATCTCCAGCTCGTAGAGCTTGGCGGCGAGCATCTTCATCGCGGTGTCGCGGTTCTGGTGCTGGCTGCGGCCGTTCTGGCAGGCCACCACGATGCCGGTGGGCACGTGGGTGATGCGCACCGCCGATTCGGTCTTGTTCACGTGCTGGCCGCCGGCGCCGGACGAGCGGTACACGTCGGTCTTGAGGTCGGCCGGGTTGATGGTGATGTCGATGTTGTCGTCGACTTCCGGGGAGACGAACACCGACGTGAAGCTGGTGTGGCGGCGGTTGTCGGAATCGAACGGCGACTTGCGCACCAGGCGGTGCACGCCGGTCTCGGTCTTGAGCCAGCCGTAGGCGAAGTCGCCCTCGACCCGGACCGTGGCCGACTTGATGCCCGCCACTTCGCCGCCGCTGACTTCCATCAGTTCGGTCTTCCACCCGCGCGATTCGCACCAGCGCAGGTACATGCGCAGCAGCATCTCGGCCCAGTCCTGCGCCTCGGTGCCGCCGGCGCCGGCCTGGATGTCGACGAAGGCGCTGGCCGAATCCATCTTGCCGGAGAACATGCGCTGGAACTCCAGCGTCTCGACGTCGCGGGCGTGCTTTTCCACGTCCTCGACCACCGCGGCGGCGGTGTCCTCGTCATCTTCCATCTCGGCCAGGTCGAGCAGCTCGCTGGCGCCGCCCAGGCCCTCGGTGAGGGTGCGGATGCCGCCGACCACCTTCTCCAGGGATGAACGCTCGCGCCCCAGGCCCTGGGCCCGTTCGGGATCGTTCCAGACGTCGGGGCTTTCGAGCTCCCGGTTTACTTCTTCCAGCCGTTCGACCTTGAGGTCGAAGTCAAAGATACCCCCTGAGCGAATCCAGCCGCCCCAGGAGGTCGGCGATGCGCTGGCGGACGGGATTGAGTTCCATGGCTTTATGAGACGTGGTTATCGGCTGGCTATGATAGCAGCACCTACACTGCGGACTCCCGCCCCGGTGCCGGCCTCGCACGAGACATGATCCGCACTGCCCTCCATGTGCTGCTGTGCCTGTGCCTGGCCCTGCCCCTGGCCGGACAGGCCGAGCCCGCCGCGCCGTCCGGGCGACACGCGTCCGGCGTGTCCCGGTGTTTCGAACTGCGCGTGCGCGAACCCGCGGCCGCCATGGCCCTGGCCGACGAACTGCTGGCCGATGCCGTGCAGGCCCCGGGGCCCGAGGACGAGGCCAAGCTGCAGGCCTGCATCGCGCGGGCGGCGGCCCTGCTGGGCGACGAGGCCCGCACGGTCGCGGCGGCCGCGCGCATCGATGCCCTGCTGGCGACCGGCGACTTCCCGCCCGCCTTCCAGCTGCGCGCCCTGAGCAATGCCGGCGCGGCCCTGCATACGGTCGGCCGCATCCACGAAGCACTCGACTTCTACGGCCGGGCCTACGCCGCCGCGGCCCGGGACGAATCCAAGGTCGCCCAGGTGACCACCCTGATCAACATCGGCGCGATCCACGGCGAGGAGCTCGGCGCGCCGGAGCTCGCCGAGCAGTACTACGCGCGGGCCGAGGCCATCGAGTCGGAGATTGACGAGCGCGACCCCACCCTGCCCTACAACCGGGGCATCAACCTGCTTCGCCTGGGCCGCGAGGACGCCGCCCTGGCCGCCTTCCTCCAGGTCGAAGCGCGTGCCGCCGCCAGCGGCCACGAGGTCGTGCGGGAACGGGCCCGCGCCGAGCGGATCGCGCTGCAGGCGGACGGGATGGGCCTGGGCGCCGCCCGGCAGGCCCTGGGCGAGGCCGCGGCGGCGCAACAGGCGTCCGACCCGGCTGGCGCCGCGCTCACGCGGCTGCGCCTGTCCCGCCTGGCCCTGGCCGCCGGGGACGCGACCGACGCGCTCGCGCAGGCCCTGGCCGCGCAGGCCGCGATCGGCGAAGGCCCCTTCAGCGCCGAGTTGCGCGGCGCCCTGGAAGCCGAGATCGCCGCGCGCCGCGCCCTGGGCCACTGGCCCGAGGCCCTGGCCGTGGCCGACCGCCTGCGCCGGCTGGAGGTCGAGAAACTGCGCGCCCACCAGCTGGCGGGCCTGGCCGGCCTGCAGGCCCGGCTGGAGGACACCCGCAGCGCCGAAGCGCTCGAGCGCCTGCAGGACGAGCGGCGGCTGGAAGCGCTGCGGCTGGAGCACGCCCGGCGCCTTCGCAATGGCGCCATCGCGGCCTTCGTGGCGCTGGCCCTGCTCGCGGCGGCCTTCGTGTTCTACCAGCGGCGGGTGAACCGCTCGCTCTCGCGCCTGAGCACCGTGGACTCGCTGACCGGCCTGCTCAATCGCCGGGCCGGTGACCTGGCGCTGCAGGAGGCCGGCCGCGAACGCCTGACCGGAGGCCGGCGCGCCGCGGTGTTCCTGGTGGACGTGGACCGGTTCAAGGAAGTCAACGATCGCCACGGCCACGCCACGGGCGACACCCTCCTCGCGGCCACCGCGGCCCGCCTGCGCGGCGCCTGCCGGCCGGGTGACGTGGTGGCGCGCTGGGGTGGCGAGGAATTCCTGGTGCTCTGTCGCGGCCTGGACCCCGAGGGCGCGGCGATCGTCGCCGAGCGCCTGCGCGCCGCCGTGTCGACAGCGCAGCCCCTGCCCGAGGCCGGCGCGCCGGTCACGGTCTCGATCGGCTTCGCGGGCCTGCCCTTCCGCCCCGGGGGCGAGGGCCCGCTGGCGGCCCGGGATGCGCTTGCCGCCGCCGACCGCGCCCTCTACGCGGCCAAGCATGCCGGTCGCGACACCTGGGTCGGGCTCTGGGGCGCCGATGGCCCGACGCCGCTCGCGGACCTGCTGGCCGATCCGGCGGCCCAGTCGGCCGCCGGCTCCGTGCGGGTCCTGTCGCGGTCGACGCCGGTGCAGTGGCCGCCGGCGCCGGCCTGAGGTGTCGTCAGGTCGCGGCAGGCGCCAGGTGGCGGATCAGCAGCTGCACGCCGCGCCGCCCGTTCCAGTCATCCGGCTCCAGCTGGTAGGCCAGGTGCACGCGGGCCGGCGGCGCCTGCCCGGTCCAGGCGCCGAAGTGGATCGCCGGCAGGGGCTCGGCGCGGCCCGCCTGGCGCAGCTCGAGCTTGAGATGCCTGTCACCCAGCACGCGCCAGCGCAGCACCTCGAACTCGCCGTCGAACACCGGCTCGGGAAAGCCTTGGCCCCAGGGGCCGGCCTGGCGAAGCGCATCGGCCAGCGCCCGGTCGAGTTCGGCCGCTGACAGTTCCCCGTCGCTCAGCAGTTCCGAGCGCAGCAGGTGCTCGTCCAGGCGCGGGGCAATCTCCGACGCCAGGGCGGCACGCAGGCGCGGCAGCTCGCTGGCGCGCAGGCTCAGCCCCGCCGCCATCGCGTGGCCGCCGAAGCGGCTGATCAGGCCCGGATGCCGGGCATCGACCGCCGCCAGCGCATCGCGCAGGTGCAGGCCCGGGATCGATCGGCCGCTGCCCTTGAGTTCATCGCTTCCGGGCTCGGCCGGGGCGAAGGCGAACACCGGGCGATGCAGGCGGTCCTTCAGCCTCGACGCGACCAGGCCCACCACGCCCGGGTGCCACGCGGGCTCGTACAGGCAGTACACCGGCGCCACGGGGCCCTCGGGCAAGTCCAGACGGGCCAGCCCGGCCTCGGCCTCCTCGACCACCTGCTCCTGCAGGCCGCGCCGCTCGGCATTGATCCGGTCCAGCAGCGCCGCCAGCGTGTGCGCCCGGGCCGGGTCGTCGCACAGCAGGCATTCGATGCCGACCGCCATGTCTTCGAGCCGGCCGGCGGCATTGAGCCGGGGCGCGATCGCGAAACCGATGTCGGCGGCAACCAGCGTGCCGGGATCACGCCGCGCCACCTGCGCCAGCGCGACCAGGCCAGGCTGGCCCTGGCCCTGGCGCAAGCGCCGCAAACCCGCGGACACCAGCAGGCGGTTGTTGTAGTCCAGCGGCACCAGGTCGGCGACGGTGCCCACCGCGACCAGGTCCAGCAGCACCGACAGATCGGGTTCGCGCGCGCCGTCGAAGGCACCGCCGGCGCGCAGGCGCCGCCGCAGTGCCAGCAGCACGTAGAACACCACGCCCACGCCGGCCAGGGCCTTGCTGGGGAAGGCGTCGCCTTCGAGGTTGGGATCGACGATCACGTCCGCCGGCGGCAGCGTCTCGCCGGGCAGGTGGTGGTCGGTGACCAGCACCTGCCAGCCACGCGCCTTGGCCGCGGCGATGCCGGCATGGCAGGCGATGCCGCTGTCGACGGTGAGCACCAGGTCCGGGCGGCTGGGCGCCAGGCACTCGACCAGCGCGGGCGTCAGCCCGTAGCCGTGCGTGACCCGGTGCGGCACCTGGTAGCTCACCCGGCGGGCACCGAGCAGGCGCAGCCCCCGGACGGCCACCGCCGTGCCGGTGGCGCCATCGCAGTCGAAATCGCCCACGACGACGATGTGGCGGTCGGCGGCGATGGCGTCGGCCAGCAGATTCGCCGCTTCTTCCACGCGGCCCAGGCCCTCGGGCGCCAGCAGCCGCGCCAAACGCAGTTCGGCCTGGTCCGGCGCGAGCACGCCCCGGGCGGCGAACACGCGCTGCAGGGCGTCGGGCACGTCCCCGGGCCAGGGGCCATGGGCCGGGACATCGCGCCGCCGGAGCGTCAGCGGCGCGTTCAAGCCAAGCTCGCCCGCGGCCGGCGCCAGAAACGCCAGCGCTGGCCGGGCAGCAGGCGCAGGCGATGGCCGTCGGCGAAATCGAGCGCGAGCGCCTCCCCGGCGCGGACCGCCGCCGCCACCGCATCCGCCAGCGTGGCCAGGTCACCGCGTGCGCGCAGGTCCAGCAGGGTGGCGCCGTCCGCGCCGAGCGGCCGCCCCGCAGCGGTGGGCCGCGCCTGGAGGAGGATGTCGTCGGACCGGACTCCCGCATGGGGCGTCGCGACCGCATCCGGCAGGACGCCGGCTCCCCAGAAGCACAGGCTGTTGACGGTCGGCCTGCCTTGCGAGGCGCGCCGCTGGTTGATCGGGTGGTGGTGCAGCAGCACCTGGGCCTCGTTGAGCAGGGCGCGCCACCGGCGCCCGTCCGGCCCGTCCGGCAGGTGGTTGAACAGGTCGTCGCCCAGCACCGCTTCGGGCGGCGCGAACGCCGGCAGGCGGGCCTCGCGCGGCAGCGCCAGGTACCAACGCGAAGGCGACGGGGCCGAGATCATGAAACCGGTATCGCCGAACAGCGGCCGGAGCGGCTCCAGAAGGGCACTGGCCTCATCCGCGGCCAGGCCGAGTTCGCCGATCGCCAGCGTGCGGGCGCCGGTCATGTCGGCTCGCACGTGGGCCGGATCGGCACGCAGCCAGGCGTGCAGGCCGGCATCGTCGGCGTCGAGGGCGCGGGTCAGGGCCGCGACCGGCAGGCCGCGTGGCAGCAGGTCGAAGTGCCGCAGCAGCTGCGCCTGTTCCCCGGGCAAACCCTCGGGCAGCGCGTCCGCCCGCCCCAGGGCCCGCGCCAGCGGCACGGGAAGGGCCTGGCCGGCGAATCGCTTCCGGGCTGGCAACAGCAAGGTGATGGTCGCGGCAGGCGCGGCCACGCCGGGCTCAGCCTTCGTAGCGGACGGCGACGATGTCGTAGTCGCGGTCGCCGGCCGGCGCCAGGATGGTGACGGTGTCGCCCTCGTGCTTGCCGATCAGCGCCCGCGCCAGCGGCGAGGACACCGAGATCAGGCCCTGTTTGATGTCGGCCTCGAGGTCGCCGACGATCTGGTAGGTCACCTGTTCGTCGGTCTCGCAATCGGCCAGCTCCACCGTGGCGCCGAACACGACGCGGCTGCCGGCGTTGAGATGGGCCACGTCGATCAGCTGGGCGTGCGAGAGCACGTATTCGAGCTCCTGGATGCGGCCCTCGATGAAGCCCTGCTGCTCGCGGGCGGCGTGGTACTCGGCGTTCTCCTTGAGATCGCCGTGCGCACGCGCCTCGGCGATGGCGTTGATCACCGCCGGCCGCTTCACCGACTTGAGGTGCTCGAGTTCCTCGCGCAAGCGCTGCGCACCGCGGGTGGTCAGGGGGGCTCTCATCCGTGAAGCTCCTTGTGCATTTCCTGCAGCGACCACACCCGCGGGTCGTCGCGCGTGTCGGTGCCGCGGATCAGGGCGCGCGCGCCCGGGATCGTGGTCGAATAGGTGACGCGGTGCTGCAGGGCCTCGCGCCGGATCGAGAACGAGTCGGCGATCGCCTGCTTGCCCTCGGTGGTGTTGATGATATAGCTGATCTCGCCGTTCTTGATCAGGTCCACCACGTGCGGACGGCCCTCGAGCACCTTGTTCACGCGCTCGCAGTCGACGCCCTGCTCGCGCAGGAAGCGCGCGGTGCCCTCGGTGGCGACCAGGCTGAAGCCGCGCTCGAGCAGGTCGCGCGCCACCGGCAGCAGCCGGGTCTTGTCCGGGTCGCGCACCGACAGGAAGGCCTTGCCGGCGGTCGGCGCCTTGATGTTGGCGGCCTCCTCGGCCCGGCCGAAGGCTTCCGCGAACGTGCGGCCGCTGCCCATCACCTCGCCGGTCGAACGCATCTCGGGACCCAGGATCGGGTCCACGTTCTGGAACTTGGCGAAGGGGAAGATGGCTTCCTTCACCGCGTAATACGGCGGAACGATCTCGCGGGTGGCGCCCTGCTCGGCCAGCGACCTGCCGGCCATGCAGCGCGCCGCGATCTTCGCCAGCGGCCGGCC
>JAYRTA010000067.1:0-7679 GCA_041919875.1 Arenimonas sp. | reverse complement strand
GTGAAACCCACCTGCACCAGCAGCGGATCGCCGCCCAGCGGCGCACGCGCCACCAGCCGCACCGGCTCGCCGGCGACGAAGCCGAGGTCGCGCAGCCGGCGCGCGACGGCGTCGCCCGGGGCGGTGTCGCGCACCTCGGCGACGGTGGCCTCGCGGCCGGAGGGCAGATCGGCAAGGACCATGGTGGGCGGCCTGTAATTGCGAATGGTTCGCATTGTAGGCCAAGCCGGGGCGGCGCGCACCGGGTCCGGCGACCGCGGGAGCCCCGCGGCCGGCCCCTGCCCCGGGCCTGCCGCTATCATGGCCGCCTGCCGCCAGGAGCCCGCATGACCGCCGCCATCCGCCTCGATCGCGACGGAGGCCTCGCCCGCCTCGCCCTCGCCCGCCCGCAGGTGCACAACGCCTTCGACGACGCATTGATCGCCGAACTGACCCAGGCGCTGGAGCAGCTCGATGCCGACCCGCGGGTGCGCGGAGTCGTCCTGACCGGCGACGGCAGCACCTTCTCGGCCGGCGCCGACCTGGCCTGGATGCGCCGCATGGCCCAGGCCAGCGAGGCCGACAACCTGGCCGATTCCCTGCGCCTGGCCAGGCTGATGCGCACCTTGAACTTCCTCTCGAAGCCGACCATTGCCCGGGTGAACGGCTCGGCCTACGGCGGTGGCGTAGGCCTGCTGGCCTGCTGCGACCTGGCGATCGGCGTCGAAGGCGCGAAGTTCTCGCTGTCCGAGGTCAAGCTGGGCCTGGTGCCGGCGGTGATCTCGCCTTACGTCACCGCCGCCATCGGGCCGCGCCATGCCCGGCGCCTGTTCACCGGCGCCGAGGTGGTGGACGCCGCGGAAGCCGCGCGCATCGGCTTGCTGCACCAGGTGGTCGCCCCGGGCGAGCTCGACGCGGCGGTGGACCGCGCCCTGCACTTCTGGGCCAAGGGCGGCCCGCTGGCCCAGCGCGAGGCCAAGCAATTGGCCTTGCGAATGTCCGGCTTCACCCGCGAATCCGCCGAACGCACCGACGCCGAAAACGCCGCCCTCATCGCCCGCCTGCGCGTCTCCCCCGAAGGCCAGGAAGGGCTTGCCGCCTTCCTCGACAAGCGCCCGCCGGCGTGGGTTGCCTGACGCGGATCGACGCAAGTGAACGTGGACACCACACATGTTTGAGAAAGTACTGATCGCCAACCGCGGCGAGATCGCCTGCCGGGTCATCCGGACCTGCCGCCGGCTGGGCATCCGCACCGTGGCGGTGTATTCCGAGGCCGATGCCGGCGCGCAGCACACGCGGCTGGCCGACGAGGCCTATCCCATCGGCGGGCCGCGCCCGCAGGACAGCTACCTGCGCGGCGACGCCATCATTGAGGTCGCCCGTCGCAGCGGGGCGCAGGCCATCCATCCGGGTTACGGCTTCCTGAGCGAGAACGCCGGTTTCGCCGAGGCGGTGGAAGCCGCCGGCCTGGTCTTCATCGGCCCGCGCGCCGCCTCGATGCGCAAGATGGGGAGCAAGGCCGGCGCCAAGCAGCTGATGCACGACCGCGGCGTGCCGGTCGTGCCCGGCTACACCGGCGAGGACCAGGACCCCGCCTGCCTGCAGGCCGAAGCGGACCGCATCGGCTACCCGCTGATGATCAAGGCCGCGCACGGCGGCGGCGGCAAGGGCATGCGCATCGTCCGCGCCGCCGGCGAGTTCGCCGCCGCGCTCGAGAGCTGCCAGCGCGAAGCGGCCGGTGCCTTCGGCCGCGACCGGGTGCTGCTCGAGCGCTACATCGGCCAGCCGCGTCACATCGAGATCCAGGTCTTCGGCGACCACCACGGCCAGATGATCCACCTGGGCGAACGCGAATGCTCGGCCCAGCGCCGCTACCAGAAGGTGGTGGAGGAATCGCCCTCGCCCTTCCTCACGCCGGATCGCCGGGCGCGCATGGGCGAGGCGGCGGTCGAGGCGGCGCGCGCCATCGATTACGTCAACGCCGGCACGGTCGAGTTCATCGTCGGCCCGGAGGGCGATTTCTACTTCATGGAAATCAACACCCGCCTGCAGGTCGAGCACCCCGTCACCGAGGCGGTGACCGGCCTGGACCTGGTGGAGTGGCAGCTGCGCGTGGCGGCCGGCGAA
Organism: Arenimonas sp.; assembly: GCA_041919875.1. Classification (GTDB taxonomy): domain Bacteria; phylum Pseudomonadota; class Gammaproteobacteria; order Xanthomonadales; family Xanthomonadaceae; genus Arenimonas. The sequence goes on along the minus strand of JAYRTA010000067.1, from coordinate 5,573 downwards.
GCCCTGCCCCTGCACCAGCAGGACATCGAGCACCGCGGCCACGCCATCGAACTGCGCCTGTACGCCGAAGACCCGGCGGCCGGCTTCCTGCCCGGCTCGGGCCGCCTCGAGGTGCTGCGGCTGCCGGAGGCGTCGGCGGGCGTGCGGGTGGATGCCGGCGTGGTCGAGGGCGACGTCGTCACCGTGCACTACGACCCGATGGTCGCCAAGCTCATCGTGCACGACGTCGACCGCCCCGCCGCTCTCGCCCGGCTGCGCGAGGCCCTGGCCGATTGCGAGATCGTCGGCCCCAAGTCCAACCTCGCCTTCCTGGAATCGCTGGTGCGCCATCCGCGCATCGTCGAAGGCACCATCCACACGGCGTATCTCGACGCCCACCTGGACGAGGTCCTGCCGGGCGACGCCGCCCCGGCCGCGACCCTGCTGGCCTGCGCGGCCGTCGCGGCCCTACTGCATGACGAAGCCCGCGCCCGCGCCGAGGCCGCCGCCAGCGCCGACCCGACCTCGCCCTGGGCCCTGGCCGACGGCTGGCGCCTGGGCCAAGCCGGCGACCGGGTGCTGGGTCTGATGCACGGTGGCCAGCGCCAGGTGCTGCACGCTTCCGGCCACGCCGGCCACTACCGGCTGCGCGGCGAACACGGCGAGCACCAGGTGCGCGACGCCCTCCTGGCCGGCGGCTGGCTCGAACTCGAGCTCGACGGCCGCCGCACGCGCCTGCGTGCCCGCGCCTCGGACCAGGACCTGTTCGTGCACGACGGCGAGCAGCGCCTGCACCTGCAGCGCGTCGCGCCCTACCAGGCCGACGACGCCAGCGCCGCCGGCCGCGGCGACCGCGTGCAGGCGCCGATGCCGGGGCGCATCGTGGTGGTGCGCGCGGCGGCCGGCCAGGCCGTGGCCGAAGGCGAGGAGCTGCTGGTGATGGAGGCGATGAAGATGGAGCTGAGCCTGCGCGCGCCCCGCGCCGGCGTGGTCGCGGCGGTGCGCGCCGCCGAAGGCGACTTCGTCGAGGCCGATGCCCTGCTCGTGTCGCTGGAGCCGCAGGCATGAGCACGCCGGCCGCGGTGCGCATCGTCGAGGTCGGCCCGCGCGATGGCCTGCAGAACGAAAAGGCCATCATCCCGGCCGCCGACAAGATCGAACTGATCGACCGGCTGTCGGCCACCGGCCTGCGCAGCATCGAGGCCACCAGTTTCGTCAGCCCGAAGTGGGTGCCGCAGCTGGCCGACGCCGCCGAGGTCTTCGCCGGCATCCGCCAGCACCCGGGGGTGTCCTACCCGGTGCTGGTGCCCAACCTGCAGGGCTACGAGCGCGCCCGCGCCGCCGGCGCCCGGGAAGTGGCGGTGTTCACCGCGGCCTCGGAGGCCTTCAACCGGAAGAACATCAATGCCTCGATCGACGAGAGCCTGGCCCGCTTCCAGCCGGTGCTCGACGCGGCCCGGCACGACGGCCTGAAGGTGCGCGGCTATGTCTCCACCGTGCTCGGCTGCCCCTACCAGGGCGCGGTGCCGGTGGCCGACGTGGTGCGCGTGGCCAGCGCCCTGGTGGCGATGGGCTGCTACGAAATCTCGCTGGGCGACACCATCGGCATCGGCACGCCCGGCCAGGCCCGGGCGATGCTGCGCGCGGTGGCCGGCGAGGTGCCGATGTCGGCCCTGGCCGTGCACTTCCACGATACCCGCGGCCAGGCCCTCGCCAACCTGCTGGCCTGCCTGGAGGAAGGCGTGGCGGTGGTGGACGCGGCGGTGTCGGGCACCGGCGGCTGTCCCTACGCCCCGGGCGCCAGCGGCAACGTGGCCACCGAAGATGTCGTCTACATGCTGCACGGCCTCGGCGTGCACACCGGCGTGGACCTGGCCGCCCTGGTGGCCACGGGACGCTGGCTGGCCGGCAAGCTCGGCCGGCCTTCCGGCAGCAAGGTCGGCCTGGCCGGCGCCTGAGGAACGCAAGGCCCGTCGGTCGGGCTTGGCGCCCGCGGGCCCGGGTGTATGCTCGGGGCATCCCCGGCCCCGACCACCCGCGTGACCGAGTCCGACCGTCCAGAACCTTCTGGTGACCCCGTGGACGCAGCGCGCCGGCGCGGCGGCGACGATCCGCTGGTGGCGCGCCTGGAGGCGATCATCAGCGCCGGCGGCCAGGGCGGCGACCCGGTCTTCCTGTCCGAACTGCTCGCCCACGTGCGCGGCCTGCAGCGCGAAGCCGACAGCCTGCGCCGTCGCTACACCAGCCTGTTCGACGCAGTGCCCGACCCGGTCAGCATCATCGACCCGCAAGGCCGCATCATCGACCTCAACAAGGCCGGCGAACGCGCCTACCGCCGCCCGCGCGGCGAACTGGTCGGCCAGTTGGTGCACGCGATCAACCCCGACCTGCCGCGCGACCACATGCAGCCGGTGCTCGAGGCGCTGTCGCGCAACGAAACCTACGTGATCGAAGTCAACAACATGCGGGCCGACGGCACCCGGTTCCCGGTGGAGGTGCATTCGGCCTCCTTCCGCGACGGCCCGCACCAGCACATCATCGCCGTCGCCCGCGACCTCACCCGCCGGCGCGAGGCCGAGCAGAACTACCACGCCCTGCTGGTGGCGATGGACAAGGGCGTGCTGTTCCAGGACGTGGACGGCAGCGTCCTGTCGGGCAATGCCGCCGGCCTGCGCATCCTGGGCCTGGACGATGGCCCGGAGTCGGTGCGGCACCTGCGCTGGGAGGATTGGCTGGTGATCGACCAGCGCGGCCATCCGCTCTCGTTCCGCGACATGCCGCCGATGCGTGCCCTGGCCACCGGCCAGATCGTCGAATCGACCCTGCTCGGGCTGTACCACCGCGACCGGCGCCAGCTGACCTGGGTCACGGCCACCTCCGTGCCGCAATTCCGTCCCGGTGCCCAGCAGCCGCACCAGGTGATCTCCCTGTTCTCCGACGTCACCGAACTCAAGCGCGACAGCGCCCTGTTCCTGCGCACCCAGGCCCTGGCCCGGATCGGCGGCTGGGAATGGGATGGCGGGCGGCAGCGGCTCTACCTCACCGACGAGGCCCTGCGCATCCTGGGCCGCAGCGACGACCCGCCGGAGGACCTGCGCGAGGCCATGGCGCAGATCGCCGAGGCCGACCGGCCGCGCCTGGTTTCCGCGATCGAAAGCGTGGTGCGCGACGGCGGCGCCTTCGACCTGGAAATCGAGGTGGTGCGGCCGGACGGCCGCCGCCACTGGGCGCGCCTGATCGGCCAGGCCGAAGGGCATGCGCCGATGAGCACGCGCATCACCGGCACCCTGCAGGACATCACCCAACGCCGACAGATCGAGGAAGCCCTGCGCAGCCAGGCGCGCACCGACCCCCTGACCGGCCTCTACAACCGCGACGGCATCCTGAGCGAGCTCGAGCACCGGCTGGAATCGGGCGAGGGCGGCACGGCGGTCATCTACATCGACCTCGACCGCTTCAAGCTGGTGAACGACCTGCTGGGCCATTCCGCCGGCGACCACCTGCTGGTGAACGCCGCGCGGCGGCTCGAGCGCTGCGTCGGCCAGGCCGGCCAGCTGGCCCGGTTCGGCGGCGACGAGTTCCTGGTGGTGATGGACGCCCCCGGCGGCACCGGCGCGGCGACGCGCCTGGCCGACGGCATCACCCGCGCCTTCGGCGACAGCTTCCGCTATGCCGGCGAGGAATTCACCATCACCACGAGCGTCGGCGTCGCGATCGCGCCCGACCATGGCCGCAGCGTGCAGCAACTGGTCAACAACGCCGACGCGGCCATGTACGACGCCAAGCGCCGCGGCCGCAACACCTGGCAGCTGTTCACCCGCGAACTCGAGCGCCAGCAGCAGGACCGGGTGCAGATCGAAGCCCACCTGCGCCGCGCGCTCGACAACGGCGAGTTCCGGCTGGTCTACCAGCCGCTGGTGGCCCTGGCCGACGGCGGCGTGCGCGGCGCCGAGGCGCTGATCCGCTGGCGCAGCCCCTCCCTGGGCGAAATGCGGCCCGACCGCTTCATCAGCCACGCCGAGACCACCGGCGACATCGTCCGCATCGGCGCCTGGGTGATCGACGCCGCCTGCCGGCAGCTGGCGGCGTGGCGCGCGGCCGGCCATGCACCGGGACGGATGGCGGTGAACGTGTCCTACCGCCAGTTCCTGAGCGAGGACCTGGCCCAGATCGTCTCGCGCGCCCTGGCCGACCACGCACTGCCCGGCCACTTGCTGGAACTGGAGTTCACCGAGCGAGTGCTTATCGAAGACGCGCCCGACACGGTCAAGACCTTCGAGGCCCTGCGCGACCTGGGCGTGGTGCTGACCATCGACGACTTCGGCGAGGGCTACAGCGCGCTCAACTACCTGCGCCGGCTGCCCATCCATGGGCTCAAGCTCAGCCAGGGCTTCCTGCACGGCGTGCCGGGAAACCCATCCGACGTGGCGATCTGCCAGGCCGTCGCCGGCATCGCCCGCAGCCTGGGCCTGGACGTCGTGGCCGAGGGCGTGGAGAGCACGGCCCAGCGCGAGTTCCTGCTGGGCCTGGGCATCGGCAGCGGCCAGGGCTTCCTGTTCAGCCCGGCGCTGGAGCCGGACGAGTTCGCCAGCTACCTGCGCCGGCACCTCGCACCGCCGTAAGGGGCATCCCGCCACGCCCGGTGCCCGATCCCGGGCAGGCTCTCGCGGCGGCGGCCCCTCCGGCAGGGCCGGGCGCGTGGATTAGAATGCCCGGCTTCACAGACCCGGGGCTTCCCCATGCAACCCAAGGACATCCGCGCCGCCGTCACCGGTGGCGTCTCCGGCCTCGGCCTGGCCGTGGCCCGGCACCTGGTCGCCGCCGGCGGCAAGGTCGCCCTGCTCGACATCAATGACGACAAGGGCGCCGAGGCCGTCGCCGCCCTGGGCGAGGCGAATGCCCGCTACTGGCGCACCGACGTCACCGACGAGGCCCAGGTGGCCGCGAACCTGGCCCAGGCCCAGGCCTTCCTCGGCGGCCTCAATGCCGCCGTGAATTGCGCCGGCATCCTCGGCGCCGGCCGCGTGCTGGGCAAGGACGCGCCGATGCCGCTGAAGAACTTCGCGACGACGGTGATGGTCAACCTGGTCGGCAGCTTCAACGTCGCCAAGGCCGCGGCCGACCTGATGCAGCACAACGCCCCGGGCGAGGACGGCGAGCGCGGCGCGATCATCAACACCGCCTCGGTCGCCGCCTACGAAGGCCAGATCGGCCAGGCCGCCTACTCGGCCTCCAAGGGCGGCGTGGTCGGCATGACCCTGCCGATGGCGCGCGAACTGGCCCGTTTCGGCATCCGCGTGAACACCATCGCGCCGGGCATCTTCTGGACGCCGATGGTGGACGGCATGCCCGAGGCGGTGCAGCAGTCGCTGTCGGCCTCGATCCCCTTCCCGTCCCGCCTGGGGCGGCCGGAGGAGTTCGCCGACCTCGTTGCCTACCTCCTCGGCAACCGCTACCTCAACGGCGAGACGATCCGCCTCGACGGCGCCGTGCGCCTCGCCCCCAAGTAAGCACCCCGCGGGAGCGGCGGGCGCCCCGCCCCCCCGGGGTAGCGGCGCAACCCCCCCCCCCCCCCCACACGGCCGGAGGGCGCG
>JAYRTA010000066.1:0-7808 GCA_041919875.1 Arenimonas sp. | reverse complement strand
CAGTAACCGGGTTCGCTCTCTCCGCGTCCGTCCGCGTCAATCCGCGTCAAGGACCAAGGCCGCCTCACCCAGGCGCGCCACCAGCCCGCCGGCGCGGCGCAAGGGGCGGTCGAGGGCGGCGGCGACGCTGGCCTGCGGGCCCCAGAGTTCGAGGGTGTGCTTGGCGCGCGAGAGGCCGGTGTAGAGCAGCTGGCGCGACAGGATGCGGTGCTCCGGATCGGGCGGCAGCACCACCGCCACGTGGCCGTACTCGCTGCCCTGGCTCTTGTGGATGGTCAGCGCGAAGGCCGGCTCGTGCGCCGGCAGTGCACCGGGCGCCAGGGCGCGGGCGCCTTCGTCGGTGGCGAACCACACCCGCAGGGCGCCGTCGTCGCCGCGCAGGCACAGGCCCAGGTCGCCGTTGAAGAGGCGTGCGCCGTAGTCGTTGCGGACCACCATCACCACCCGCCCCGGGTACCAGTCGGCGTCCACGGGCACCTGCCAGTGGCGGCGCAGCTGCCGCTCGATCACGCCATTGAGCGCGAGCGTGCCGAAGGGACCATCGCGCAGCGCGCCCAGCAACTGGCGGCGGGCGAGCGCGGCCAGGGCCGCGGCCGCGACCGGCGCCGCCGCCTCCCCGGGCGGCAGCGCAGGCGGCGCGCCCTCGACGGCAAGTTCGGTGGCCCAGCGCTGCAGCTCTCGGCCGAGCGCGGCGGCGTCCTCCATCGGCCGTCGGCGGGCGGCCTCGCCGGCGGCTTCGAAAGCGGCCTCGAGCGCGGCCCCATCGCCGGCGCGGACGGCTTCGTTCAGCGGCTGCAGGCGCGGATCGGCACGGAAGGCGTGCCGCAGCCGCACGAGATCCTCGGCGCCCTCGGCCTCCAGCACCTGCACCAGGTCCGAAAGCACCGAGCCGGCGCCGACCGGATCGAGCTGGTCGGCATCGCCCACCAGTATCAGGGTGGCGGTCGGCGCGAGGCCGCGCAGCAGGGCGCGCAGCTGGTGCAGGTCCAGCATCGACGCCTCGTCCACCACCACCACGCCCGCCGCCACCGGCGATTCCGGCCCGCGCTGGTAGGCGCGGCGCGCCGGCGACCAGCCCAGCAGGCGATGCACGGTGAGCGCGTCGCCGGTGGGCAAGGCTTCGAAGGCCTCGGCCCAATCGGCTCCGAGGCCGGCGCGCAGGCGGGCCGATTGTTGGCGCAGGGACTGCAGCAGGCGCTGCGCCGCCTTGCCGGTGGGCGCGGCCACGACGATGCCATCGCGGGCCGCGATGCCGTCGCGCGCCAGCCGCAGCAGCATGCGCAGCACGGTGGTGGTCTTGCCGGTGCCTGGGCCGCCGGTGAGCACGAACAGGCGCCGCCCGCCCACGGCCCGCACGGCGGCACGCTGGGCGCCGTCGGTGGCCGGGTCGCCGCCGTCGAACAGGGCCGCGAGGTCGCCCGCCGCCATCGGCAGGGGCGCGGCCGCGCGCCGGCGCGCCTGCAGCCGTGCCGCCACCTCGCGCTCGTGGGCGAAATTGCGCCACAGGAAGAAACGGCCCGCTGCATCCACCACGAAGGGCGTTTCGCGCACGCCCTCGCCCACCATCGGCTCGTCGGCCAGGGCCGCAAGCGCATCTCCCGGCAGGGGCGGCAGCGCGGTGTCGCCGGCCTGCTCGGCCAGCGCCGCCCGGGCCGCGAGCTGGGCCAGGCGCGCGCCGCCGCCGTGGCTCTCCACCCAGCGCACCAGCAGGCGCGCGAGCAGGCGCTGCTCCGGCCCGGCGGCGGTGTCGGCGTCCAGGCGTGGCGGCCGCGGCTCGTAGCGCAGCTGGTTCATGCGGGCGCGGCCTCCGGCACCGACAACGCGGCGTCCACCGCCGCCAGCAGGTCTTCGTCGAAACGTTCGTGGTAGACACCGGCCCCCGGCGCCAGGCCGGCGGCGCGCAGGTAGAGGTAGAAGAAGCCGCCGAGGTGCCGCGCGGGCGCGTAGTCGCGCAGGCGCTGCGCCAGCAGGCGGTGCAGGGCCACGGTGTAGATCAGGGCCTGCAGGCGGTAGTGGCTGGCGTCCATCGCGGCGCGCAGGGCGGCGCCTTCGTAATCCGCCAGCGTGTCGCCCAGCCAGTTGCCCTTGTAGTCGAGCACGTGGAACCGGCCCGCGTGCTCGAACACCAGGTCGATCTTGCCGGTCATCAGGCCGCGCAGGCGGTCGAGCGTGAGCGCCGGCACCAGGCCGGGTTCGCCGTGGTCTGCGCAGGCCGCGCGCAGGGCGGCGACCCGCGCGCCGTCGAGCGCGAAATGGAAGGCCATCTCCACCCGCTGCCGCGCCGGCGCCAGGTCCGCCAGCGCCAGGCCCGGCTGCAGTGCGGCCTGCAGCGATCCGTCCAGGCGCCGGGCCAGGATGGCCGCCAGTTCGGCCAGCGGCCGGTCGGCGCGCACGCCGTGGTCCTGCAGGCCGCGCTCGACCCGGCGCGGGTCGTCGGCGAACGCCGCGCCGGGCGCGCGGGTTTCGAACAGCGCGTGCACCGCGTTGCCGAACGCGATGCCGCGCAGGCCGGCCAGGGCCTGCAGCTCCGGGTGCGGCGGCGAAGGCGCCGCGGGCGCCGCGGCCTCCGCTTCGGCTTCCGCTTCGTCATCCGCCGGCGCTTCCTCGTGGCCGCCGCGCAGGGCCCCGACCAGGGCCGAAAAACTCAGGCGCTGGCGCGGCGGCGGCGGCGGCGGCAGCGGCCGCGCAATGCGGCCCGGCACGGGCGCGGGCACGGGCGCCACCGGCGAGTCGCCCAGCGGCCAGCCAAGGGCCCAGCACCAGGCCGGCGGACCGATGTCGCCGGCGGCGTCGATCCGCAGCAGGGTCGCGTCGAGCGCCGACCGCAGGGGGTCGGTCGCCGCCGATCGGCCCTTGGCCGCGGGACGCTCCGGCGCCATGGCATAGACATGGCAGGCATGCACCGCGCGGGTGAGCGCGACATAAAGCACGCGGAAGCGTTCGTCCTGCGCGTCCCAGGCGGCATCGGCCAGCGCCTGGGCGTCGTAGGAGGCCACCCGGCCGGGCGCCTCGCCATCGACGACGAGGGCGGGCACCTCGGGCGCCTTGCCGGCGTGGGACCACATCAAGGGCAGCATCACCACCGGGAATTCCAGGCCCTTGCTGCGGTGGAGGGTGAGCAACTGCACGCGACGGGCATCGGACTCGATGCGCAGCTGGCGTTCCTCGGCGGCCTCGTCCTGGTCCTCGCCGCGGCGCTGGTCGGCGAGCCAGGCCAGCAGTTCGCGCGGCCCGGCGACGACCTGCGCCTGCTGCTGCAGCAATTCGCCCAGGTGGCGCAGGTCGGTCAGGTCGCGCTCGCCGGTGGCGCTGGCGAGCAGGCGCGGCGCCGCCTGCTGGGCCAGGCGCTGCACCAGGGCCAGCACGCCTTCGCGCCGCCAGGTCGCCTGCAGGCTGCGCCGACGCGCCGCCAGCCCGTCCCAGGCGCGGGCGTCGTCCTCCAGCGCGGCCAGGGACGCCAGGCTGCCGCCCCAAAGCCGCGTCAGCAGCGCCGCCCGCAGGGCGCCGTCGTCGGTGTCGTCGGCCAGGGCCTGCAGCACCACCTGCAGCTCGAAGGCCCAGTCGCCGGCGAACACGCTGTCGCGCGCCGCGCCCACGCAGGGCACGCCGCGCGCCTGCAGCAGGCGGCGCAGCCGGTTCACGTCCTGGTTGCGCGGCAGCAGGACGGCGATGTCGCCCGGCTGCAGTGCGCGCCCTCCCAGGGTGTGCGTGCCCGCGGCCAGCATCTGCGCGATCTGGTCGGCGCAGGCGCGCAGGGCCAGGCGCTGGCGGCCGGGCTGGTCGCCCGGGTCCTGCTCTTCCGGCAGGTGGTGCAGCACCAGCGGCCGATCCACCTCTTCGCCGTCCACCTCGTAGGGCGTCGGGTCCTGACGGTCGCTGGCCTGCACCGGCAGGTAGGCGATGTCGGTGCCCGGGCGCTGGCCCAGGGCGGGCCCGGCCGCGGCGTAGAAACCGTTCACCGCCCGCACCAGCGCGCGCGAGGAGCGGAAATTGGTGTCGAGCACCAACTGGTGGCCGGCATCCGCGCGGGCGCGACGGTAGGCCTGCGGGTCGCCGCCGCGGAAGCCGTAGATCGCCTGCTTGGGGTCGCCGATCATCACCAGGCGGCCGCGCAGGGCGCCGTCGCCCGCGCGGTAGAGGCGGTCGAGCAGGCCGTATTGGATCGCGTCCGTGTCCTGGAACTCGTCCACCAGGGCCACCGGCCATTCGGCGAACAGCGCATCCGCCAGCGCCTGCCGCGACAGCACGGCCGCGTGCGCGCGCCGCAGCATGTCGTCGAACGTGGTCTGGCCGCGGGCCAGCAGGCGCTGCTCGCGCCAGCCGGCGATGCGTTCGGCCTGGTCGCGCCAGAACCGGAGCCTGGGCAGTTCGCGCGCGCGCAGGAGGGCGTGGAGCAGCGCGCGCGCTTCCTGGATGGCCGGGTGCGCGACGAAGGCGTCCGCGGCCTCGGCCCGCACCTGCCCCTCGACATCGAACCTGCGCAGGTTGTCGAGGGCGGAGTCCTTGAGCGCGGCCGCATCGTCTTCGACCCAGGCCGCCAGCGCGCGCAGGGCGTTCGCCAGCGCGGTTTTCCTGGGCTGGAACAGGCCGGCCGTGTCCACGACGGCGCGCAGGCGCTCGGCGAAGTCCGCAGGAAGCCGGGACCGCAGTTCGGTTTCGTCGGGACCCTCGGCCTCGATGCGCACGCCCGGCCGCAGCAGCCGCTCCAGGGTCCGGGTGAAGGTGGACAGCTTGAGATCCTGCAGGCCGGCCTGTTCCAGCGCCGACAGGTCCTCGCCCTGGTGCAGCACGCGCCAGGCGTCGCGCGCCAGCTCTTCGAGCAGGGCATCGCCGGCGGTGGCCTCGGCGGCCTCGAAGCCGGTGCCGGCTTCCAGCGGAAACTCGGCCAGGATGCGCCGGCACAGGCGATGCAGGGTGCCGATCGGCGCGCGGTCGAAGTCGGCCAGGGCCAGGCGCAGGCGCCGGCGGTCGAGGGCCAGCGTGGCGGCGTCGCCCCAGCGGTCCTGCAGCCAGGTGTCGGCGGCGTCGGGCGTGCCGGTGGCGATGCCCTCCGACCGCGCCAGCGCGCGCTGCAGGCGTCCGCGCAGGCGCTCGCGCAATTCCTGCGACGCCGCGTCGGTGAAGGTGGTGACCACGATGTTGGCCACGCCCGGCGGCGCCTCGCCTTCCAGCAGCAGGCGCAGGTAGAGCACGCCGATGGTCCAGGTCTTGCCGGTGCCCGCGCTGGCCTCGACCAGGGCGCGGCCGCCGGCCGACAGCGGCAGCTCGGTCCAGTGGCTGACGCGGATCGCGGCGCTCATGCCGCGTCCTCCTCGCCGCCGACCCAGCCGATCGCCTCGGCCAGGGCGCGCGCCTGGGCCGCCAGCGCCTCGCGCGTGCCGGCGTCTTCGCCCGGCGCCAGGCCACGGCCGAGCAGGCGCGCGTAGCCGGGCGCGTGGCGGGCTTCGGCGTGCCAGGCGTCGTCGACCTTTTCCGGAGCCGCGCCGCGCACGAGGGCGGTGGCGACCCCGGGGAAGTACGGCGCCGGATCCGCGGCCGGTCGCGCCCAGGCCTCCAGCAGCACCTGCACGCGCTGTTCGAGCCCGGCCGACAGCACCTGCCGCAGCGCCGGACCCGCCGCACGCCAGGCTGCGTCCTCGGCATTGATCGCGTCCTGCCAGGGGGTGCCATGCCTGCCAGGAGGCACCAGGGCGCACAGGCGCACGGCACGCGCCGCGTTCTCCGGCGCCAGCCGCAGCAGGGCCCAGGCCAGGAACAGCGGGATGCGATCGCCGAGCGACAGGGCGGCCTCGTTCTTGCGATGCGGCCAGGCCTCGAACACCCAGAGCGCATCGTCGCGGCCATGGATCGTGCCGGGCGTGCCGAGCAGGCGGAAACGGCCAGGCTGGCGCCACAGCGCAGGCGCCTCGACCCGGGGCGCCAGCGCGGGCGTGAACAGCCCGGCGGCGTCGGCACGCGTGGCGGCGACCTGCACGAGCTTTTCGGCCGACGCCACCTCGTCCGCCCACGCGCGCTCGCCCAGGGCTCCGGCCGGCAGCACGCCGCCCAGGCGCATTTCCTCCGGCGCCTGCGCGGGGGCCGGCGTGCCTGGCGCCGCCAGCATCGCCAGGCAGAGGCGGCGCGCGACGCGGTCGAGCGGATCCAGGCGGGGCTCGAGCGGTTCGTCATCGGCCAGCCCGTCGGCGTCGAGCGCCTCGAGGCGTGCGCGCAGGCCGCGCGCCAGCACCTCGCGGGCCGGGTCGCGGAAGTAGCGGCGCAGCGCCTCCCACTCGACCTCGCGCTCGCCGCCTGCCGCCGGCGGTGCGCCCAGCGGCAGCAGCTGCGGTGGATCGGCCTGGCCGGGCGCGCTGTCCGCCTGGGCGACATCGAAGCTGAAGAGCGCGGCATCGCGGCCGTCGAAGTAGCGCGGGTCGAAGGGCTGCAGCGGATGGCGCACGCACCAGGCCGGGCCGGCGTCCACGTCGGCATCGGCCGGCAGCAGCGCGACCAGTTCCGCCAGGGGCGCGGCCGGGTTGCGCGGGGTGTCCTCGCGCGGGTCGGCACCGAGGTAGCTCAGGTGCAGGCGGCGGCGCGCCGACATCGCCGTTTCCAGGAAGAGGTAGCGGTCGTCGCTGCGGGTGTCGCGGTCGCCGAGGCGGCGATTGCCCGGCCGGCGGATCGGGTCCAGGCCGGCGTCGACGTCGCCGCGCGGGTACTCGCCTTCGTTGAGGCCGAGCACGGCGACGACCTCGAAGGGAATCGCGCGCTGCGGCACCATGCCGCACACGGTGATGCCGCCGGCGAGGAAGCGCTGCCGCGCCGGCACGGCATCGAGCTGCTCGTGCAGCCAATGGCGGACCACCGCGTAGGCAAGCGGCGGATCGCCACCGGCCTCGCGCGCCTCGCTGCCGAGGCGGCGCACCAGGGCGCGCAGTGCGTCCATGGCCTCGCGCCCGGCGGCATCGCCCGGGTCGGGCAGGAAGAGGGCGTCGAGGTGTTCCTCCAGGCGTCGCGACCACTCGCTGGCGGGCTGCGGCGCCGCGGCCTGCGCGCGCAGGACCGCCAGTTGCTGAAGCAGGTGGTCCAGCGCCGCCAGGGCCGGCGCCGAGGCCGCGCCCAGGCCCGGCACGGGCACCAGCGACTCGCCATCGGGCAGGCGGCGCACCGCGGGCTCGCCCTCGTCGCCGAACACCAGGCCGGTGATCAGGCGATCCATGGCCCAGGCCAGGGTGTGTTCGGCGCGCGCGGGCACGTCGAAGGCGGCGCGGAAGCCGGCGTCCAGACCCCAGGCGGCGCGCGCGGCGCCGAGCTGCCGCGCCAGCGCGTCCAGGGCGTCCTGGTCCAGGCCGAGGCGGCGGGCGATGTCGGGCTGGCCCAGCAGGTCGATCAGTTCCGGCGCGGTGAGGCGCGCATGCGGCGTGGCCAGCAGCCGGCGGAAGGCGACGAACAGCGGCGCGGCCTGGGCCAGGGGCACGTCCGCGAGGTGGTAGGGCAAGGGTGCGTGCGGGTCGCCCGGCGCGCCGAACACGGCCGGCAGCAGCGGCACGTAGGCGCGGATGTCGGGCGCCATCACCACGATGTCGGACGGCTCCAGCGAGGGGTCGTCGGCGCGCGCGCGCAGCAGGGCGTCGCGCAGCACCTCCAGTTCGCGCAGGCGGGTGTGGCAGGCGTGCACGCGCAGCGAGGCATCGGCCCGCCGCTGCAACCAGGGCCGCGGATCCTCGGCGGTGGCGCGCGGCGACAGCGTGCGCAGGCCGTGCTGCAGGCGCGCCAGCAGGCCGGCATCGCCGGGCAGCGCGTCGGAATCGAGTTCGTCGCGCACGTGGCGC
>JAYRTA010000065.1:0-7885 GCA_041919875.1 Arenimonas sp. | reverse complement strand
CGACTACCACTTCGAGCGCTTCGAGGCCGGCCCTTTCGTGCGCGTGGATACGCTGATCAACGGCGACAAGGTCGACGCGCTCAGCCTGATCGTGCACCGCAGCCACGCCGACCGCCGAGGCCGCGAGCTGACCGAGAAGATGAAGGACCTGATCCCGCGCCAGATGTTCGACGTGGCCATCCAGGCGGCGATCGGCTCGCAGATCATCGCCCGCACCACGGTGAAGGCCTTGCGCAAGAACGTTCTGGCCAAATGCTATGGCGGCGACGCGACGCGCAAGAAGAAGCTGCTGGAGAAGCAGAAGGAAGGCAAGAAGCGCATGAAGCAGGTCGGCCGGGTCGAGATTCCCCAGGAAGCCTTCCTCGCCGTGCTCCAGGTGGACAACAAGTAAGCGGCCGCGCCGCAAGGGACCCCGACGCGTGAAGATCGACCTCGCCCTCATCCTGACCGCCGCCGCCGCGCTGACCGGCGTGATCTGGCTCTTCGACCGGCTGGTGCTGGCGCGCTCGCGCAAGCTCATGCAGGCCGAGGGCGAGGAAGTCGCCGAACCGGTCGTGGTGGAGTACGCCCGCTCCCTGTTCCCGGTGATCCTGGTCGTGCTGCTGCTGCGCAGCTTCCTGGCCGAGCCCTTCCGCATCCCCTCGGCCTCGATGATGCCGACCCTGCTGGTGGGCGACTTCATCCTGGTCAACAAGTTCGCCTACGGCCTGCGCCTGCCGGTGCTCAACACCAAGGTCCTCGACGTGGGCGAGCCGGCCCGGGGCGACGTCGTGGTCTTCCGCTACCCCGGCATGGGCCCGGGCGACCCGGACGCCGGCCAGGACTACATCAAGCGCGTGGTCGGCCTGCCCGGCGACCGGATCAGCTTCCGGGACCAGGTCCTGTACGTGAACGACCAGCCGGTGGCCAAGCAGCGCATCGGCGGCTACGTCGGCACCGGCTACGGCCGGGAGATGACCGGCGCCACGTTGTACGAGGTCGACCTGCCCGGACGCCGGCACCAGAGCCTGGAGACCGGGCCGTTCACCGATCCGCGTTCCGTCGGGAGCTGGGTGGTCGAGCCGGGCCACTACTTCGTGATGGGGGACAACCGGGACCGCAGCGCCGACAGCCGGGTCTGGGGCCTGGTGCCGGAGTCCGCGCTGGTCGGCCGGGCCTTCGTGATCTGGCTCAACTGCGAAGGCTGGTTCTGCAGCGGAGCGTTTGACTACACGCGGATTGGCGATACCATCCGCTGAACCAACGGCGCACCTTGGCGATAGGGGACGGCAACATGGCACGCACGCAGCGCGGCATCACCCTGATGGGCTTCCTGATGGTCCTCGTGGTCGTGGGCTTCTTCGCCCTGATCGCGATCAAGCTCTTCCCGATGTACAGCGAGTTCTACAACATGCGCGGCGCGGTGAACGACCTGGCCGCCCAGCCCAATGCCGCCAACCTCACGCCCACCCAGGTCTACGAGGACCTGGACCGCCGGTTCGGCATTGCCTACGTTTCTTCGGTCAAGCGCGAACACATCAAGCTCGTCCGGGCCGGCCGCGGCGTCGAGCTGACGGTGGCCTACGAGGTCCGGCAGCCGATGATCGGCAACCTGGACGTCATTGGTCGATTCGAGCACACCGTGCAGCTCGGCAAGGCCCCGGGTGGTTGATCGGATCGGCCACCGCTTCACCCGCCCCGAACTGCTGCAGCAGGCCCTCCGGCACCGCAGCGCCGGGGTGCCGCACAACGAACGACTCGAATTCCTCGGCGACGCCCTGGTCAACTTTGTGGTCGCCGAGGCCCTGCACGAGCGCTGGCCCCGCGCCGACGAAGGCGCCCTGACGCGCGCGCGCGCCAGCCTGGTGCGCGAATCGGCCCTGGCCGACCTCGCCCGGCAGCTCGAGCTCGGGCCCCGGCTTGAACTGGGCCCGGGCGAGCTCAAGAGCGGGGGCGAACGCCGCGATTCCATCCTCGCCGACGCACTGGAAGCCGTGGTCGGCGCCATCCATCTCGACGCCGGCTTCGTGGCCTGCCGCGCGGTGGTCATGGCCTGGTTCGAACCCCTGATCGACCAGTTGCCGGTCGGCAAGGCGGAGAAGGATCCGAAGACGCGCCTGCAGGAGTGGCTGCAGGCGCGGCAGCGGCCGCGCCCCGACTACCGTCTGGTCGATACCCGCGGCGATGACCATGCCCGGATTTTCCGGGTCAGCTGCGAGACCCGCGAGCCGCCCCTGGCCGAGGAGGCCGAGGCCGGCTCCCTGCGCGCCGCCGAACAGGCAGCCGCCGAACGCCTGCTTTCCCGACTGGAATCCCCGTGAACCTGACCTCCGAGGCGTCGTTCCGCGCCGGCACCGTGGCCGTGCTCGGCCGTCCCAACGTCGGCAAGTCCACCCTGGTCAATGCCCTGGTCGGGGCCAAGGTGAGCATCGTCTCGCCGCGCCCGCAGACCACCCGCCATCGCCTGCTCGGCATCGCCACCTTCCCGGCCGGCCAGCTGCTGCTGGTGGACACGCCCGGCATCCACCGCGAACAGAAGCGGGCCATGAACCGGATGATGAACCGGGCCGCCCGCGGCGCCGTCGAGGGCGTGGATGCGGCGGCGCTGGTGATCGAAGCGGGCCGCTGGACGGACGAGGACGGATTGGCCTTCGCGGCCCTGCGCGACGCCGGCGTGCCGGTGGTGCTGGTGCTCAACAAGGTCGACAAGCTGGCCGACAAGACCGCCCTGCTGCCGTTCATCGCCGAGGTGGCGCGCGGGCGCGAGTTCGCCGCGGTGCATCCGGTGTCGGCCATGAAGTCCAAGGGCCTGGAGGCGCTGGTGCGCGACCTGGTCTCGCTGATGCCCCTGTCCCCGCCCGTGTACGGCGAGGACGAGATCACCGACCGCAGCCAGCGCTTCCTGGCGGGCGAGCTGGTGCGCGAGCAGCTGATGCTGCGCCTGGGCGAAGAGCTGCCGTATTCGACCACGGTCGAGATCGAGAAGTTCGAGGAGGACGGCGAGCTGCTGCGCATCGCCGCCGTGGTCTGGGTCGAGAGGGAGGGGCAAAAGCCCATCGTCATCGGCAAGGGTGGCGAGCGCATGAAGGCGATCAGCACCGGCGCCCGCGCCGGCATGGAGTCGCTGTTCGGCCGCAAGGTGTTCCTGGAGACCTGGTGCAAGGTGCGCGAGGGCTGGTCGGACGACGAGGCCGCGCTCCGGCGCTTCGGTTACTCGGACTGAGCCATGCGCGTGCTGGGCCAGCCCGCCTTCGTGCTGCATGCGCGGCCCTGGCGCGAAACCAGCCTGATCGTCGAGACGCTCACCCGCGACCACGGGCGGGTGGCGGTGGTTGCCCGGGGCGTGCAGGGCGCGAAGCGGCATCCGCTGCGGGCGGCGCTGCAGCCGCTGCAGCACCTGCGGCTGGATTTCCTGCCGCGCGGGGAGCTGGCCCGCCTGCTCCAGGCCGAGGCCGTCGACGCCGCGCCCCTGCTGCAGGGCGAAGCCCTGATGGCGGCTTTCTACGCCAACGAATTGCTGGTGCGCCTGCTGCCGCGCCAGGACCCCGTGCCCGAACTGTTCGCGCGGTATGCCGCCTTGCGGCAGGAGCTGGCGGGCGCCGATCCGCTGGCCTGGACCCTACGCCGCTTCGAGCGCGACCTGCTCGAGGCCCTCGGCTACGGGCTCGCCTGGCACGAAGACGTGCAGGGCCAGCCGCTGGACCCGGCCGCGCGCTACCAGCTCGATCCCGAACGCGGCCCGGTGCGCGATGCCCGGCACCAGCCGGCCTCGCCCAGCGGCGCGGCCCTGCTGGCCCTGGCCGAAGACCGGCGGCCGCCGCCGGCGCAACTGGCCGAACTGCGCGGTGCCTTGCGCGGCGTGCTCCAGGTGCACCTGGGCCCGCAGGCCCTGGCGTCCTGGGGCCTGATCTCAGCGCTCGCGCGCCTGGGACGGGACTGAGCCGGCCGGGGTCGCCAGTAGCGCGTCGATCCGGCCCTCGAAGTCGCGATGCGCGGCGGCGTCCCCGGGTTCCGCCGACAGCCGTCGGGCCGCCTGGTCGAGCGCCGCGGCGCCGACGAAGCCGCAGGCGCCGCGGATCCGGTGCAGCAGGGCCTTGGCGCCGGCCACGTCGCCGGCCGCGAAGGCGGCGGACACGGCATCCCGTTGAGACGGCAGGTCGGCGAGGAAGAGCGCGCGAAGGCCGGCCAGGCCGTGCGATTGACCACCCAGGGCCGCGAGCGCCGCGGCTTCGTCCCAGGCCGGCAGCGGCAGGCGCGGCGCGAGGGCGGCACGCAGGGCGCCGGCGGCGATGGGCTTGTGCAGCACGCCGGCGAAACCATGGCCCCGCAGCCAGGCCGCCGTCGCCGGGCTGTCGTCGGCGGTCAGCGCCACCGCCGGTGCGGCCAGGCCGCGGGCGCGCAGCGTGCGGCACAGGTCCACGGCATGGCCGTCGGGCACGTTGAGGTCCAGCAGCCAAAGCGCGTGGCTGCCGTCGGCGCGTGCCGCGGCCTCGGCGACGGTCGCGGCGGCATCCACCGGAAAGCCCAGCGGACGCAGGGCGTCGAGCAGGAAAGCGGTGCTCGCGGGATCGTCCTCCAGCAGCAGCAAGCGGGCATTCATGGCGCGGCGCGTGTCATGGGGCCTCCGACGGCACTATGCTCGCGAGCATGCGGCGACCCGCCCACCCCGGCAAGACCTGGTTCCTGGCGTTGGCCTGCGTGGCGATCACGTCGTCGGCGCAGGCGCGCACGGTGAGCCTGGACGTCGCGCGGGTGCAGAGCGCGGCGGGATCGATGCAAGACGTCCGGGTCGAGCTGTCATGGCCCGAGGATGCCGAGGCCGGCCGCCTGCGCCTGCGCGCGGCCCGCCTGGAGGTTCCCGCGCTGGGGCGGGTCGAACGCGCCGTCGACTGGACCTGCCCGCTGTCGCGCGAGGCGGACACCTGGCGCTGCGAAGGCGCCGTCGCCAGCGCCGGCCGGCGCGGCGGACGCCTGGCGCTACAGGCCTCGGCGCAGGGCCTGGACGCCCGGTTTGCGCTCGGCGGGCCGGAGCTCGCGCTGTCGACGACGGCCGCCCCGGGCCAGCTCCGGCTGGACCTGGCGAAGGTGCCGGCCGCCTGGCTCCAGTCCTACCTGGCCAGCTTCTGGGCGCAGGGCCAATGGCGCGAGGGGCAGGTGTCGGGCCGCGTCCGGATCGGTCTGTCCGAGGCCACCGACGTGGCTGCCGACCTGGCGCTCGAGGGCATCGGGCTGGAGACGCCCGATGGCTCGCTGGCGGCGGCGGGACTATCGGGCCAGCTTTCGCTGACGGTGGCCTCGGCCGGTTCGGACACGCGGATCGGGGCAAGGCTGACCACCCGGGGCGGGGAATTCCTGGTCGGGGACCTGTACGCCGCGCTTCCTGCCACGCCGGTGCGCGTGGAGGTGGACGCGGTGTCTCGCCGCGACGGCCGCTGGCAGCTGCCGCACCTGGCCTGGGACGACCCCGACGTGCTGCGTGCCCAGGGCCAAGCCGGGCTCGACGCCGGCGGAGCATTGGATTCGCTGGCGCTGGATCTCTCGCTGCCGGACCTGGCGCAGGCGCGCGATCGCTACTTCAGCGGCTTCCTGGCGCCGGCGGGTTTTGGCGACCTGGTGCTGGCCGGCGCGCTCGATGCGCGGGTGGAACTGTCCGGTGGACGGGCATCGGCATTTTCCGCGCAAGCCACCGGCATCAACGCCATCGACCCGCGCCAGCGTTTCACCCTGGCCGGCCTCGAAGGTGGCCTGCGCTGGCACGCGGGGCAGGCGCCGGTGGCCAGCCGCATCGGCTGGCGCAGCGCCGCGCTGTTCGGCATCGGCCTGGGCCCCGTGCGCTTCGACCTGCGCAGCGCCGACCGGCAACTGGTGTTGTCCTCGCCCGTGGCGATGGACGTGCTGGCCGGCCGGCTCGCGCTCGAACACCTGCGCTGGCAAGCCGGCGAACCGGGGCAGGGCGCGCGCTTCCAGCTGGGCCTCTCGCTCGAGGCCCTGGACCTGGGCAGCCTGTCCCAGCGCCTGGGCTGGCCGCCCTTCACCGGCGAGCTCGGCGGACGGATCCCCGATGCCCGCTATGCCGATGGCGTGCTGCGGCTCGATGGTGGCCTCGCGATGCAGCTCTTCGACGGCCGGGTGGCGCTGTCGGACCTGGTCATGGAGCGCCCCTTCGGCATCGCGCCGACCCTGTCGGCCGATGTCGCGATCGAGGACATCGACATGGAGCCGATGACCACCGCCTTCGGCTTCGGCGCCATCACCGGCCGCCTCGACGGCCGCATCGCCGGCCTGCGCATGGTGGACTGGTCGCCGGTCGCCTTCGATGCCCGCCTGCGCAGCGACGATGCATGGAAGGGCCGTCGGCGGATCAGCCAGCGCGCCGTCGAGGACATCTCGCGCGTGGGCGGCGGCGGGCTGATGGCCGGGCTGCAGGCGCAGGTGCTCAAACTGTTCGATGACTTCGGCTATGCGCGCCTCGGCCTGGCCTGCCGGCTGCGCGACAACGTTTGCCAAATGGACGGTGTCGGTTCAGCGGGCGATGGCTATACCATCGTCGAAGGCGCCGGGCTGCCGAGGATCCAGGTGGTCGGGTTCCGGCGCCAGGTGGACTGGCCCACGCTGGTGGAGCGGCTCAAGGCCGCCACCGAAGGCCAGTCGCCGGTGGTCAACTGACATTCCTGCGAGGAGAGCAACGATGGGCAAGCCGAAGTTCCTGCTGGCATCCGTGGTCGCGGCCGGCGTGCTGGCGCTGGGCGCCTGCGTCACCATCAACGTCTACTTCCCGGCGGCGGAGGCGCAGCAGGCGGCCGAGGAGTTCGTCGAGAAGGTCATCGGCGACGAAGGCAAGGGCGGGGGCCAACCCCAGGCCCACCAGCCGGCGCCCCGGCGCGGGTTCAACCCGCTGGACCTGCTGATCAGCCCGGCCGCGGCGCAGCAGGCCGACATCACCCTGCGCACGCCCGCCATCCAGGCGATCCAGGACCGCATGGCACAGCGGTTCCAGGGCAGCCTGCAGGCGCATTTCGACGCCGGTGCGCTCGGCTTCGGCAAGGATGGCCTGGTGGTGCTGCGGGATGCGGCCAAGGTGGCCCTGAAGGACCGCGTGGCCGTGAACCAGCTGGTCGCCGACGAAAACCGCGATCGCAACGCGGTGTACCGCGAGATCGCGGTGGCCAATGGCCATCCCGAGTGGGAGGCGCAGATCCGCGAGACCTTCTCCCGCCAGTGGATCGCCAGTGCCCGCGCCGGCTGGTGGTACCAGGCCGCCGACGGCAGCTGGAAGCAGAAGTAAGCATCGGTCCGGGCGCGCCTGCCGCGCCCGGCGCTGCGCTCCGGCCTGCGCGGGGGCGTCGCCTGCCACGCCGGCCGCCAACCGGCCGCCGCGCCTGCCGGGACCACCCCGCCCGGGCCGGGATTTGCGACAATCCGCGCCCCCTTTCCGGCTGGCGCACCCGTGGCCCGTTCCCGCAGCAAGCTCCACCAGGTCTTCGAACTGCAGATCCACGACCTCAGCCACGACGGCCGCGGCGTCGGGCGGCGCGACAACAAGGCGGTCTTCGTCGACGGCGCCCTGCCGGGCGAAACCGTGCGGGTCGAACAGACCGGCCGCAACCGCCACTTCGACGAGGGACGCACGCTCGAGGTGCTGGTGGCCTCGGACGAGCGGGTCGCCCCGCGCTGCCCGCACTTCGGCACCTGCGCCGGCTGCGTGCTGCAGCACCTGCGCGAAGACCGCCAGATCGATGCCAAGCAGCGCACCCTGTTCGACAACCTGCGCCGCATCGGCCACGTCGAGCCCGGGCGCGTGCTGCCTCCGCTGGCGGACGCCGCCTGGGGCTACCGGCGCAAGGGCCGGTTCTCGGTGCGCTTCGTCGAGAAGAAGGGCAAGGCCGTGGTGGGCTTCCGCGAATCA
>JAYRTA010000064.1:977-7899 GCA_041919875.1 Arenimonas sp. | reverse complement strand
GGGCTTCCTGCCCCCGGCGGCCGCGGGTTAGAGTCCGGAGGCTGATTTCGGGGGAACGGCACGTCCATGAGCCTGGCGGACCTGAGCGTCGTACTGGTCGAAGACCACGGCTTCCAGCGCCGCCTGGGCCTGCGCCTGCTGGCCGACCTGGGCGTGCGCGCCCCGCACGAGGCCGCCGACGGCTTCCAGGCCCTGGAGCTGCTGCGCCGCCTGCCCCAGCCGCCCGACGTGGTGCTGGTGGACCTGGACATGCCCGGCATGGACGGCGTCGAGTTCATCGGCATCGTCGCCCAGGAGCGCCTGGCCCAGTCCATCGCCGTGGTCAGCGCGATGGAGCCGGCCCTGCTGCACACGGTGCAGGTGATGGCCAAGGCCTCGGGCCTGCGCGTGCTGGGCTGCATCGAGAAGCCGCTGACGCCCGGCAAGCTCACCACCGTGCTGTCCCTGTTCGAAGCCGACCCGGCGATCGCCTCCACGGCCCTGGACGTGGACGTGAGCCTGGACGAGGCCCGCCTGGCGCTGTCGCGCGGCGACATCCAGCCCTGGTTCCAGCCCCAGGTCGAGTTCGGCAACGGCAAGGTGGTGGGCGTGGAGGCGCTGGCGCGCTGGCGCCTGGGCGACGGCCGCCTGGTGCCGCCGGCGGTGTTCGTGCGGATCATGGAGGCCGGTGGCCTGATCGACGAGCTCACCAGCCTGATGCTGGTGCAGTCCTGCGCCTGGGCGCGCCGCTGGCAGGCGGGCGGGCAGTCCCTGAAGGTGTCGGTGAACGTCTCGGCGCACAACCTGGTCGGCCCGGAAGTGGCCGATCGCTACGAGGCCGTGCTGCGCGAGCACGGCATGAGCCCCGAGCAGGTGGTGCTGGAGATCACCGAGAGTTCGGTGATGAGCGACACCGCCCGCGGCCTGGGCATGCTGGCGCGCCTGCGCCTGAAGGGCTTCGGCCTGAGCGTGGACGATTTCGGCACCGGCTATTCCTCGCTTTCGCAGCTCTCCCAGATCCCCTTCACCGCGCTCAAGATCGACCGCGGCTTCGTCTCCGGCGCACCCACCCAGCCGCGCAAGCGCGCGATGATCGAGACCAGCGTGGACCTGGCCCGCAAGCTCGAGCTGACCGTGGTGGCCGAAGGCGTGGAAACCGAGGACGAGTGGCAGCTGCTGGCCCAGTTGGGCTGCGACCAGGCCCAGGGTTACCTGATCTCGCCGCCGGTGCCGGGCGACCAGTTGGCCGAGGCGATCCAGCGCTGGCGCCAGACCCATCCCTGAGCGCCCGCCCATGCCGCGTCCGGGCCCCACCTTCGGCATCCGGATGCAGCTGCTGGGCCTGTTCGGCCTGCTGCTGTTCACCGGTGCCGCGGTGCTGGCCCTGGACGAACTCGAGCGCCGGGAGAACGAACGCACCCTGCTCGAGCTCAAGGACGAATCCCTGGCGGCCCTGCGCCGCACCAAGGCCGTGTCCGATGCCTATGGCATGGACATCGTCGACACCACCTTCCGGGTCCGCAACCACCTGATCAGCTGGGAGGAGGGCGTGCAGGTGGTGGACAACGCCCGCCTGCGCATCCGCGAGCACTGGGCCGCGATCGAGAAGATGCCGCTCAGCGCCGAGCAGGCCGAAGTGTTCGCCCAGGTCGGCCGCGCCCGCGTGCGCGCCGACACCGCCGCCGAAACCCTGCGCGGCATCCTGGTGCAGAAGGACAACGTCGCCCTGGCGCGCTTCGCCGACACCGAGCTGTACCCGGCGATCGACCCCGTCACCACGCGCATGAAGCACCTGGGCGACCTGGAGATGATCGAGGCCGAGATGCTGGTGCGCGCGCGCGAAGTCGCCGCCAGGCGCGCGGCCTGGGTGCGCTTCCTGCTCAGCGCCTTCACCCTGGCCGTGGTGGCGGTGGTGGGCATGCGCCTGGTGCGCAACATCTACAAGGGCGTGGAAGGGCTGGTGGCCCTGGCCCAGCAGATGCGCCGGCACGACTACAGCGCGGCACCGCGCTACCGGCCGCGCGGCGAACTGGCCGACGTGATGGACGCCTTCCTGGGCATGCGCGACGACGTGCGCAAGTTCGAGGCCGAGCTCAACCAGCAGCTGGCCCGCAACGAGCAGGTGCGTTGTTCGCGGCCGCGCGCGTGGCCATCCTCTCGACCGACCTCGAGGCCCGCATCACCAGCTTCAACCCGCAGGCCGAGCGCCTCACCGGCTGGCGTGCCGAGGACATGATCGGCCAGCGCGGCCTGGACCGGCTGCTGCTGCCCGAGGAGGTGGCGCGCGTGGCCAGCGACCTCACCGCCGCCCGCGACCAGCCGGTGCCCGCCGACGCCCGCATGATCCCGGTGATGGTGGAGCAGGGCACGCCGCCGCTGGAATGGACCTTCGTGCGCAAGGACGGCAGCCAGGTGCCGGTGCTGCTGGCCACGTCGGCCATGCGCGACGCCAGCGGCAAGACCGTGGGCTACCTGGGCGTGGGCACCGACCTCACCCAGATCAAGCAGCTCGAGCAGCGCCTGCGCAGCAGCGAATCGCGCGCCCGCGAGGCCAGCGAGGCCAAGTCCAACTTCGTGGCGGCGATGAGCCACGAGATCCGCACGCCGATGATCGGCGTCACCGGCATGCTGGAGGTGCTCTCGCACAGCGAACTGGACGCCGAGCAGCGCCGCACGATCGCCGTCATCCAGCAGTCGGCGCGCTCGCTGCTGCAGATCATCGGCGACATCCTGGATTTCTCGAAGGTCGAGGCCGGCCGGCTCGAGCTCAGCCCCAGCACGGTGTCGCTGCCGCGCCTGCTGCAGTCCACGGTGGCCAACTTCAGCGGCTCGGCCTCCAGCAAGGGCCTGGTGCTCAACTGCAGCGTGGACGATCGCATCGCGCCGGCGCACGTGGCCGACGGCCTGCGATTGCGCCAGGTGCTGTCGAACTTCCTGTCGAACGCGATCAAGTTCACCGAATCGGGCTTCGTCGAGGCCGCGCTGGAGTGGGCCGGGCGCGAGGGCGTCGGCGACCGGGTCTGCTTCCGCGTCACCGACACCGGCATCGGCGTCACGCCCGAGCAGCAGGCCAAGCTGTTCCAGCCCTTCCAGCAGGCCGAGGGCAACATCACCCGGCGCTTCGGCGGCACCGGCCTGGGCCTGGTGATCTCGCGCCGGCTGGCGGAACTGATGGGCGGCGAGGTGGCCATGGACAGCACGCCCGGCGCCGGCACCACCCTGCGCCTGAGCCTCGTCCTGCCCCGCGGCGACGTCGCCGACATCGAACCGGAAGCGCCGCCGGACCCGGCGCAGGGCTTCCTGGCGCGGCCCCTGCCGGGCATCGACCAGGCCCTGGCCGAACGCAGCCTGGTGCTGATCGTCGACGACCACCCGACCAACCGCCTGGTGATCGCCCGGCAGTTGGCCCTGGCCGGTTACGCCAGCGAGGTGGCCGAGGATGGCGTGCAGGGCCTGGCGGCCTGGCGCAGCGGCCGCTACGCGCTGGTGCTCTCGGACGTGCACATGCCGCACATGGACGGCTACGAAATGGTGCGCGCGCTGCGCGACGAGGAAGCGCGCAGCGGCCAGCCGCGCACGCCGGTGATCGCCCTCACCGCCGCCGCGCTCAAGGGCGAGGCCGAGCGCTGCCTGGCCGCCGGCATGGACGAGTACCTGGCCAAGCCCGTCTCCATCCCCGAACTGGTGGCGGCGCTGCGCCGCTGGTTGCCGCACACGGTGCCGCTGGCCGGCGACATCAAGGCCGCGGCGCCCCTGCCGCAGCTGGGCAGCGAGCCGGAGCCGCTGGACCTGTCGGTGCTGCAGCCGCTCACCGGCGGCGACCGCGGCGAGATGCGCCTGCTGCTGCAGGACTACCTGGGCACCACCCGCGAGGACCTGGCCGAACTGCGCGCGGCCCAGGCCGCCGGTGACCTCGAACGCCTGGCGCGCCAGGCCCACAAGCTCAAGGGCGCTGCGCGCCTGGTCGGCGCCCTGCCCCTGGCCGCGGCCGCGCTGGCGCTGGAAACCGCGGCCAAGGGCGCGCACTGGGACCAGGTGTTGCCGGCGGCGGCCGACGTCGCCACGGCGGCCGAGCGCCTGCGCCGGTACATCGACCAGCAGTTCGAGGCCGCGCCCGGGACGGCTGCGCGGCATTGACGCTGCGCGGGTTTGCCGCTGTCATGGCGGCCCGGCCCCCAGGAGTCAGCCCGTGTCCTCGCTGCAGATCACGCCCGCCTTCGCCGTCCCGATGGCCTTCGCCAGCATCGAGGGCTGCGAGGCGCTCAACGGCGAACTGCGCGCCCTGTTCCTGGCCCGGGAAGCCGAGGGCGCCCGGCACCGCAACCCGACCCCGGTGGTGCACCACAACGCACCGCTTTACGAGAGCCACTTCCGACTGTTCGACGATCCGGCCCCGCCCGTTCGGCGCTTGCGCGATTTTTGCTGGGATGCCCTGTTCCGCTTGATCGCCGAACTCAACGGCTACGACGCGGCCACCGTGGCGCGCCTGCAGCTGTCGCACGAATCCTGGTTCCATGTCACCCGTCGCGGGGGATTTTTCGGGGTGCACAAGCACGGCATGAATGCCTGGTCGGGCGTGTACTGCGTGCGCCACGATGGCGATGACCCGGCGTCCAACAGCGGCCTGCTCAGCTTCGTCGATCCCAACACCGCCGCCAGCATGTACACCGATCCCTCGATTTCGGCGATGCGCATGCCTTTCTCGGCCGCGCACATGCAGATCCGGCTCCAGCCGGGCCAACTGGTCCTATTCCCCTCGTGGCTGATGCACGAGGTGCTTCCCTACGAAGGCAGCACCGAGCGCATCACCGTGGCGTTCAACGCGCGCTTCCAGTTCGCGCCGCGCTGAGCCGGGCCATGGCCTTCGACGCCTTCGCGCTGGTGCTGGCCATGCTGGCGCTGGGCCTGCTGTTCCAGCGCCTGCGCCTGTTCCCGGACAGCGCGCCGGAAGTGCTCAACAAGGTGGTGATGTACGTCTGCCTGCCGGCGGCGGTGCTGGTGTACGCGCCGCGCCTGCAGCTGGGGCGCGACCTGCTGCTGGTGGCGGCGGTGCCCTGGCTGCTGCTGGGCGCGACCGTCCTGGCGGTATCGGCCCTGGGCCGCTGGCTGGCGCTGCGCCGCGACCAGCACGCGGTTCTGCTGCTCACCGTGGCCCTGGGCAACACCAGCTTCCTCGGCTACCCGCTGGTGCGCGCCCTGCTGGGCGAGGACGCACTGCCGGTGGCGGTGGTGTACGACCAGTTCGGCGCCTTCCTGATCCTCTCCACCTTCGGCCTGTACGTGCTGGCGCGCTACGGCGGCGACCGCGAACCGGGCGCGCGCGACATCGCCCGCCGCATCGCCACCTTCCCGCCCTTCCTGGCCCTGGTGGCCGGCCTGACGGTGATGCCGGCCGAGCCGCCGGCCTGGATCGCCGGCGGCCTGCAGCGCCTGGCCGATGCCCTGCTGCCGCTGGTGGTGCTGGCGATCGGCCTGGGCCTCACGCTGCGACTGCCGCGCGACGAACTGCGGCCCCTGGCCGCGGGCCTGCTGCTGAAGCTGGCGCTGATGCCGCTGCTGGCCCTGGGCCTGGCGCGCGCCTTCGGGCTGGTCGGCGTGGTGCACGATGCCGTGGTGCTGGAATCGGCGATGCCACCGATGATCACCGCCGCCGCCCTGGCCATCTCCCACCGCCTCGCGCCCGGCCTGGCCTCGGCGATGGTGGGCTATGGCATCCTGCTCTCGCTGGCCACGCTGCCGGCGTGGGCGTGGCTGTTGCGCCACCTGGCCTGAGGAGGCGATGGCGATGGGAAGGAAGCGGCTCGCAATCATCGGTTTCCTGGGCGGACTGCTGGCCGGCGCGGCGGCGGCGTCGGAACCGCTGACGCCGGAACAGCTGGAGGCCACCCTCAGGCTGCAGATCGCCATGGCCGAGGCGCCGGGCGACCTGCTGTCCGATGCCCTGGTGGTGGTCAGCCTGGACTCCCTGCCCCGGAGCGGCGTCGCAAGGCCGACGCTGTCGCCGGAACAGCGGGAGATGATCGAGGCCTTGGAGGCCCGGCGATCGATTTCCCTCGAGCGCGTGCGCGCACGCGTGGAGGCGGCGACGCCCGCCGATGCCCACCTGCTGGCGCTGGACCCCTGCATCGGACACGGCGGCCTGCCGACCGCCGACTGTGAGGCGAAACGGAAGGCGTTGGAGTCGCTTGCAGGCGACAACGCCCACTTCCACCTGCTCCTGGCCTCACGCGCCTGGCATGTGTCGGACGACGAATCCTTCCTTCGCCACCTCCATGCCGCCGCCGCGGCGCCGACGTACGACTCGGGGTTCAACCAGGGCTTCGGCGCACTGCGCAGGCGGATGCAGCACGTGCCGATGCCGGTGATTCCCGGCGACCTGGAACCTGCCGAGGCGCGAGATGCCTTCGTGTGGAACATGGCGGGCGTCCGCATGGGAGGCGGCAGCTACGGCGTGCTGACGCCCTGCCGCGAAGTTTCCGCGGG
The DNA here is from genome assembly GCA_041919875.1 of Arenimonas sp. GTDB lineage: Bacteria > Pseudomonadota > Gammaproteobacteria > Xanthomonadales > Xanthomonadaceae > Arenimonas. The sequence goes on along the minus strand of JAYRTA010000064.1, from coordinate 1,437 downwards.
AGAGGAGATGGCGTTGCACCAGGCCTGTCGCGCGATCGCAAGACGCTACGCCGAAGGCGCGCAAAGCCTCTCGGAGCTCCGGGTTGCGCAGGTGCTGATGGACGTGCTCGGCACCGAGGCGGACAAGGAACGCCTGCAACAAAGGATCCTTGCGGCCCAGTGGTGGCAATACGTCACCGGTGAGGCCGTCTGGATGCAGGCACCGGGAAGGGAGCGTGCCCGCCGTCTGGACCAGTACTGGGATGACATGGCCGCCTACGGCGAACTGGGCGCGATGGAAGCCGTCGTGCGCCGCCTGGACCTCCCGCCCGAACCGCCGGCCGGCTTCGACCCGGTGGCATTGCGCGCACCCGTCCGCCGAGGCTCCTCCACGCCTCCATGAGCACGCCCTCCTCGCGCGGCCCCGGCGTCCGCTTCCCGCCGCCCCTGGCCTTCCTGCTCGGCCTCGCCGCCGGCTGGG
>JAYRTA010000064.1:0-967 GCA_041919875.1 Arenimonas sp. | reverse complement strand
GGCGCTGGAGCGCTGGCTGTTTTCCTGGCCGCTGCTGTCGGCCGCGCGCGAACACTGGCGCTGGCTGCCGGTGGCGGCGTTCGCGGCGGCGGCGCTGTGGCTGCTGGGCGCGGCCCTGGGCGGCTTCCGCCGGCGCGGCAACGACCCGCGGCCCTGGCGCGAGGACCGCGCGCTGGTGGAGGAGGGCATCTACCGCCACACCCGCAACCCGATGTACCTGGGCATGGCCCTGGCCTATGTCGCCGCCGCGGTCGCGATGAATGCGATGTGGCCGCTGCTGACGCTCGGCCCCGTCGTGTTCTGGATCCAGCACGGCGTGATCGCGCGCGAGGAGCGCTATTTGGCCGACACCTTCGGCCAGCCCTACCTCGATTACTGCGCACGCGTGCGCCGCTGGTTCTAGCCCCGCCAGGAGGTCGCATGAAGCACCCGGGTTTCCCGCCACCGCCGCCGGAGGGCCTCACCCGGCGCGAGGCCGTGCTGGGCCTGGTGGCCGCCGCCTTCGCCGGCGCGGCCCTGCCGGTGCTGGCGCAGGCGCCGCCGGTGCCGGCGGCCTGGCCCGGCGCGCTGGCGCGGCCCTTCGCCGCCTTCTGCGACACCCTGATTCCCGCCGATGAGCTCTCGCCCGCCGCCTCGGCCCTGGGCGTGCCGGCCGACATGCTCGGCCAGGCCGCCGGCAACACCCGCCTGCAGCAGCTGATCGCCTTCAGCCTGGACTGGCTCGACCGCGAGACCGGCGGCGATTTCGCCGCCGCCGCGGAAGACCAGCGCCACGCGCGGCTCGAAACCATGGCGGCCCTGCCCTGGGAAGCGCCGCAGCGCCGCTTCTTCGACCTCATGCGCGATCTGGCGATGGCCACCTACTACGCGCACCCCGAGGCCCGCGCCGGCTTCGCCACCACCGAGCCCCCGCAGCCCCGCGGCTATTTCGAGGCGATGCCGTGAGCCAGGCCCCCGAGATCGTGGT
>JAYRTA010000063.1:0-8014 GCA_041919875.1 Arenimonas sp. | reverse complement strand
CAAGGCGCTGATCAATTTCGAGCGCAGCGCCGGCGTGATCCTGCGGGTCACCCGCCAGGACCTGGCCTCGCGCGACCTGGGCGCGACCCAGCAGAGCCTCAATGACTTCGCCGAAGTCGTGCGCCGCTATCCGAACAGCCGGTATGCCCCGGATGCGCGCCAGCGGATGATCTTCCTGCGCAACCGGCTGGCCAGGCACGAGCTGAACGTCGGCCTGTACTACCTGCGTCGCGACGCCTACGTGGCTGCCGCCAACCGCGGCAAGTACATCCTGTCCACCTATCCGCAGAGCGAGCACGACGGCGACGCGCTGGCGCTGATGGCCAGCGCCTACACCGCGCTCGGCCAGGACGCGCTGGCGGCCGATGCCCGCAAGGTGCTGGAAGCCAACTACCCGCAGCACGCCTACCTGGCCGGCGACTGGCCGGACGAGGGCGGCGTGTTCGGGAAGCTCAACCCCTTCGGCCGCAAGTAACCGGCGGCCGGGACCGGGGGCGGCCTGCGGGCCGCCCTTTTCGTTTCAGTCGCGCCAACCCGAGCTGATGGGATAACGGCGCTCGCGCCCGAAGGCCCGGCGCGACAGCTTCGGGCCCGGCGCCGCCTGGCGCCGTTTCCATTCGTTGTTGCGCACCAGCTGCAGGACGCGGGCGATGGTGGCCGGGTCCAGGCCGTCGGCGGCGATCTCGACGGGCGAGAGTTCCTGGTCCACGTAGCGGGCCAGGATGGCGTCGAGCACCTCGTAGGGCGGCAGGCTGTCCTGGTCGGTCTGGTTCTCGCGCAGTTCGGCCGAGGGCGGACGGGTGATCACGGCCTCGGGGATCACGGGCGACACCCGGTTGCGCCAGCGGGCCAGGGCAAAGACTTCGGTCTTGTAGAGGTCCTTGATCGGCGCGAAGCCGCCGCACATGTCGCCGTAGATGGTGGCGTAGCCGACGGCGTACTCACTCTTGTTGCCGGTAGTGAGCAACAGGCCGCCGAACTTGTTCGACAGCGCCATCATCAGCGCACCGCGGCAGCGCGACTGCAGGTTCTCCTCGGCCACGCCCGGGTCGAGGCCGCGGAACAGGGGCTCGAGCGCCTGCAGGAAGCCATCGAACGGCGCCTCGATGGCCACCGTCTCCAGGCGCACGCCCATCGCGGCGGCCTGCGCCTGCGCCAGGTCGTTGCTCAGCCCGGAGGTGTAGCGCGATGGCAGGCGCACGGCGGTGACATTGCGCGCCCCCAGCGCATCCACCGCGAGGGCCAGCACCAGGGCCGAATCGATGCCGCCGCTCAGGCCCAGCCAGGCGTTGCGGAAGCCGTTCTTGCCGCAGTAGTCGCGGAGGGCGCGGACGATGCCGCGCCAGGCCAGCGACTCGCGGCCCTCGTCCTCTTCCTCGGGCCAGTGCACGCGGTGGAAACGACGGGCGTCGGCGTCGAAATCGGACACCAGCCAGTGGTCCTCGAAGGCCCGGGCGGCCGGGTGCACGCCGCCGTCGCCGTCGGCAAGAACCGAGGCGCCGTCGAAGACCACTTCGTCCTGGCCGCCGACCACGTTGAGGTAGGCCAGGGCCACCCCGGTTTCCTGCACGCGCTGGGCCAGCAGGGCGTCGCGCTGGGCGCCCTTGTCGGTTTCGTAGGGCGAGGCGTTGGGCACCAGCACCAGTTCCGCGCCCGCGGCCGCGGTGTCGGCCAGGGGTTCGGCGAACCAGAGGTCTTCGCAGACCACCACGCCCACGCGGACGCCCTGGAGCTCGAACACCATCGGCCCGCCGTCGGGGTCCACCGAGAAATAGCGGCGTTCGTCGAACACCGCGTAGTTGGGCAGTTCGCGCTTGCGGTAGGTGGCCTCGACCCGGCCGTCCCGCAGCAGGCTGGCGGCGTTGTACACCACCGGGCCCGCGGCTTCCGGCCAGCCGACCACGGCGGCGATGCCGGTGCAGGCGGCGGCCAGCGACTGCAGCGCGCGCTCGCATTCGACCAGGAAGGCCGGGCGCAGCAGCAGGTCCTCGGGTGGGTAGCCGCTCAGGGCGAGTTCCGGGAACAGCACCAGGTCGGCGCCATGCACGTCGCGCGCCTCGGCGATGCAGGCGGCCAGGCGGCGGGCGTTGTCCTGCACGGCCCCGACAGGGAAGTCGAACTGGGCCAGGGCGATGCGGAGGCGTCGGGCCATGGGCTACTCCGTAAAAACGAAGGGCCGCACGCGGCGGCCCTTCGGTCAGTGTCTCGCCACCTGCGTCACTTGGCCAGGCGGGCCGCGATGGCGGCGCCCAGGTCGCCCGGCGACTTGACCGTGGTGACACCGGCCTTCTCGAGCGCGGCGAACTTGCCCGCCGCCGTGCCCTGGCCGCCCGAGGCGATCGCACCGGCGTGGCCCATGCGCTTGCCGGCCGGGGCCGAGGCGCCGGCGATGAAGCCGACCACCGGCTTGGTGACGTGGTGGGCGATGAACTCGGCCGCTTCTTCCTCGGCGCTGCCGCCGATCTCGCCGACCAGGATGATGCCCTCGGTCTGCGGGTCGTCCTGGAACAGCTTCAGGGCGTCGATGAAGTTGGTGCCATTGATCGGGTCGCCGCCGATGCCGATGCAGGTCGACTGGCCGAGGCCGGCGTCGGTGGTCTGCTTGACCGCTTCGTAGGTGAGCGTGCCCGAACGCGAGACGATGCCGATCTTGCCCGGCTTGTGGATGTGGCCGGGCATGATGCCGATCTTGCACTCGCCCGGCGTGATCACGCCGGGGCAGTTGGGACCGACCAGCACGACGTCGTCGTAGCCGGCCAGGGTGTTCTTCACGCGCAGCATGTCCAGCACCGGGATGCCCTCGGTGATGCAGACGATGACGCGGATGCCGGCGTCGGCCGCTTCCAGGATGGCGTCGGCCGCGAACGGCGGCGGCACGTAGATCACCGACGCGTCGGCGCCGGTCTCTTCAACCGCCTCGCGCACGGTGTTGAACACCGGCAGGCCGATGTGGGTGGTGCCGCCCTTGCCCGGGGTGACGCCGCCGACGACCTTGGTGCCGTAGTCGAGCATCTGCTCGGCGTGGAAGGTGCCCTGCTGGCCGGTGAAGCCCTGGACGATGACCTTGGTGTTCTTGTTGATCAGAACGCTCATTGTGATTTCGTGTCCTTGGGTCAGGCGGCGGCCGCGACGGCCTTCTTGGCGCCGTCGTTGATGTCGTCGGCGGGCTGGATGGCCAGGCCGGAGTTCTTGAGGATCTCCTTGCCCTTCTCCACGTTGGTGCCCTCGAGGCGCACGATCACCGGCACCTTGACGTCCACTTCCTTGACCGCGGCGATGATGCCCTCGGCGATCATGTCGCAGCGGACGATGCCGCCGAAGATGTTGACGAAGATCGCCTTGACCTTGTCCGAGCTCAGGATGAGCTTGAAGGCCTCGGTGACGCGCTCCTTGGTGGCGCCGCCGCCGACGTCCAGGAAGTTGGCCGGCGAACCGCCGTTGAGCGAGATCACGTCCATCGTGGCCATGGCCAGGCCGGCGCCGTTGACCATGCAGCCGATGTTGCCGTCCATGGTGACGTAGTTGAGGTCGTGCTGGCTGGCCAGCACCTCGGTCTCGTCTTCCTGGCGGATGTCGCGCATGGCGGCCAGTTCCGGGTGGCGGAAGGTGGCGTTGTCGTCGGAGTTGATCTTGCCGTCGAGCACGGCCAGGTCGCCGTTGGTGAGGATGGCCAGCGGGTTGAGCTCGACCAGGGCCAGGTCCTTGTCGTTGAACAGGCGGTACAGGCCCAGCATGATCTTCGAGAGCTGGCCCACCTGCTTGGCGTTCAGGCCCAGGGCGAAACCGAGCTCGCGGCACTGGTAGGGCTGCAGGCCCTGCACGAAGTTCACGTGCAGCGACTTGATGGCCTCGGGGTTGGTCTCGGCCACCTTCTCGATCTCGACGCCGCCTTCGGCGGAGGCGATGAAGGTGATCGAGCGGCTGCCGCGGTCCACGAGCACCGACAGGTAGAGTTCCTTGGCGATGTCGGTGGCCTGGGTCACCAGCACCGAATCGACCGGCAGTTCGACGCCGGCGGTCTGGTAGGTGGCCATCTTCGTGCCGAGCATGGCCTTGGCGTAGGCGCGCACGTCGTCGAGGGTCTTGGCCAGCTTCACGCCGCCGGCCTTGCCGCGGCCGCCCGCGTGGATCTGGGCCTTGACGACCCAGAAGTCGCCGCCGATGGCCTTGGCCGCGTCCACGGCCTCTTCGGGGGTGCGGGCGACGCGACCGGCCGGAACGGCGATGCCGTAGTCGCCGAACAGCTGCTTGGCCTGGTATTCGTGGAAATTCATGCGGCTACCTGTATGGGAAGGGGTCGCTTCGGGGGGCGGTATTGTCGCCGACCGCCCCGGCCAACGCAAAACCGCACCCGGACGCGTCCGGGCCGGCCCCTGCGGCATACTGCCGGCCATGGCGGCCCCCCACGACAGCCCGAAGACCCCGCCCCAGCGCCGGGAGCTTTATTTCTTCACGCTCTACCGGATGCTGGAGGCGGCGCTGCTCGCCCTGGTGGCCTACAGCCCGGCCAGCGAATACCTGATCGAGATCATCCAGCCCGGCCTGCTGCAGGCCGTGGTGGCCGTGTACGTGGCCGCGGCCGCCGCCCTGGTGCTGGCCAGCTACCGCAGCCACATGCCCGCCGCGCACCAGGCGGCCCTGGGCCTGGGCCTGGACCTGCTGGTGGTGGCCCTGACCCTGTCGGCCACCCGCGGAAGCCAGGGCGGCATCGCCCTGCTGCTGCTGTTCAACGTGGGTGCCGCGGCCCTGATCCTGCCCCAGCGGGCGGGCCTGGGCTTCGCGGCGATGGCGTCCCTGGTGGTGCTGGGCGACAGCCTGTACCTGCGCACCTTCGACCCCATGAACGCCCGGCCGCTGGCCGAGTCGGTCATGTTCAGCGTGACCTACCTGGCCACCGCGGTGCTGTGCGACCTGCTGAGCCGGCAGATGCGCGAATCCCAGGCGCTGGCCGAACAGCGCGGCGAGGAGCTGGCCAACCAGGCCGAGATCAACGAACTGGTGATCCGGCGCATGCGCACCGGCGTGCTGGTGGTGGACGGCGACCACGGGGTGAAGGTCTGCAACGAGGCCGCCTGGGCCCTGCTGGGCAAACCCTCGCCCGACCGCAAGCGCCTTTCCGACATCGCCCCCGACCTGCACCGGTCCCTGGGCAAGTGGCGGGGCGGCCGCGGCGAGATCCCCAAGGCCATGACCCTGGCCGAAGGCGCGCCGGAGGTCCTGCCCCGCTTTGTGGCCCTGGGCCTGACCGACAACCTGTACCTGATCTTCCTCGAGGACAGCCGGGTGTTCTCGAACCGGGCCGAGGAGCTGACCCTGGCAACCCTGGGCCGGCTGTCCGCCTCGATCGCGCACGAGATCCGCAATCCGCTGGCGGCCATCAACTATTCGGTGCAGCTGCTGGAAGAGTCGCCGGACCTGCCCGACGCCGACCGCCGGCTGCTGGAGATCATCCACACCCAGTGCCAGCGCATGAACGGCATCGTCCAGGACATCCTGGGCCTGGCCCGGCGCGAGCGCTCGCAGCCCGAGACCCTGGAACTGGGCCAGTTCGTCCGCCGCTTCGTGGACGAGTACCGCAACAGCCACCCGCTCGAGCGCGACATCCTGCAGGCCGTGGCCGAGCGCACCGCCCTGGCCATGGTGGATTCGAGGCACCTGCACCAGGTGCTCACCATCCTGGTCCAGAACGCCCTCACTTACGGCCGGTTCCCGGACGAGCCGGCCAAGGTGACCGTGGCCGTACGCTCCGCGCCCCCGGGCGCACCGCCGGAGATCAACGTCATCGACCGCGGCCCCGGCATCGCCCCGGGCGTGGTGGACCAGATCTTCGCGCCCTTCTACACCACCTCCGAGCACGGCACCGGACTGGGCCTCTACATCGCCCAGCAGCTGTGCGAGGCCAACCAGTGCACCCTGGGCTACCAGCCGGTGCCCGGGGGCGGCAGTTGCTTCCGGATCGTGCTGCCGCCGGGCATGAACCTGGTGCAGGGGGACGAAGCCGGGTCGCGGCTCAATCTGGCCTGAGACGGAAGCATCCGCTAAGGTAGGCGCGCACCGCCGCCTTCTCCCTAGGACTGCATGGCCACCCCCCGAAGCGCCCTGGTCGTCGATGACGAACGCGATATCCGGGAACTGCTGGTCCTGACCCTGGGCCGCATGGGCCTGCGGGTGGACACCTCGCCCGACGTCGCGTCCGCCAAGGCCCAGCTGGCCCAGGACAGCTACGACCTGTGCCTGACCGACATGCGCCTGCCCGATGGCTCGGGCCAGGAACTGATCGAGCACATCGCGCAGAAGTACCCGGACCTGCCGGTGGCCATGATCACCGCCTACGGCAACGTCGAGGCGGCGGTGAACGCGCTCAAGGCCGGGGCCTTCGATTTCGTCACCAAGCCCGTGGACCTCTCGGTGCTGCGCCGCCTCGTGCAGCACGCGCTCGACCTCAACCAGCAGCGCAAGCAGGCGGGCACCGCCGGCGGGCGGCTGCTGGGCGAGTCCAACCGCATGCAGCAGCTGCGCCAGACCATCGGCCGGGTCGCGCGCAGCCAGGCGCCGGTGTACATCAGCGGCGAGTCGGGCGTGGGCAAGGAACTGGTGGCGCGCCTGATCCACGAGCAGGGCTCGCGCGCGGGCGGGCCGTTCGTGCCGGTCAACTGCGGCGCGATCCCGTCCGAGCTGATGGAGAGCGAACTGTTCGGCCACAAGAAGGGCAGCTTCACCGGCGCCCATGCCGACAAGGACGGCCTGTTCCAGGTCGCCCAGGGCGGCACCCTGTTCCTCGACGAAGTGGCCGAGTTGCCGCTGCACATGCAGGTCAAGCTGCTGCGCGTGATCCAGGAAAAGTCGGTGCGGGCCATCGGCGCGCCGGCCGAATCGCCGGTGGACGTGCGCGTGCTGTCGGCCACCCACAAGAACCTGGCCAAACTGGTCGAGGACGGCAAGTTCCGCCAGGACCTCTACTACCGCATCAACGTGATCGAACTGGCGGTGCCGCCGCTGCGCCAGCGGCGCGAGGACATCCCGGTCATCGCCACGTCCATCCTGGTGCGCCTGGCCGGCGACGGCGCCCAGATCCGCCTGTCCGAGGAGGCCGAGGCGGCCCTGCAGGCCTACCCCTTCCCGGGCAACGTTCGCGAGCTGGAGAACATCCTCGAGCGCGCCGTCGCCCTGTGCGATGGCCAGTCCATCGAAGTGGACGACCTCTACCTGCCCCAGGTCGAAGCCCTGATCGGGCAGGAGGCCGATGCGCCGCTGCGGCCGCTGCAGGCCCCTGCCCCGGCCGCCACCCTGCCCACCGGCCCCGATGGCCGGCCGCTGCCCGAGGCGATCGAGCAGATGGAGCGCGACACCATCCAGAAGGCGCTCGAGGCCAACCGCTACAACAAGACCCGGACCGCCGCGCAACTGGGCATCACCTTCCGGGCGCTGCGCTACAAGCTCAAGAAACTCGGAATGGAGTAAGGCATGACCCGCTGGCAGGCCGCCGGGCGACACCTGGCCATCAGCGCCGTGATCGCGACCCCCTTGCTGGTGCTGATGGCGTGGATCTGGTATCCGCCGCCGCTGTTCCTGGCCGCCGGCGCCGCCAAGCTCGCGCTGACCATCATCGGCGTGGACGTGGTGGCCGGGCCCACCCTCACCGCGATCGTCTACAAGCAGGGCAAGTGGGGCATGAAGTTCGACCTGTGGGCGATCGGCGTGCTGCAGGCCGGGGCGCTGGCGTTCGGGCTGCACGTGGCGTTTGATTCGCGGCCGGCGTTCTTCGTGGCGATGCCCGGGGTCGCGACGCTCGTGCATGCGAACGAACTCTTCTACGAAGATCCTGCGCAGAAGGCGACGCTGCCACCTGCCCCACGATGGGGCGCCCGGTGGGTGGCCGTCCCCACCGATGTCGGAGACGCGGAACGAGAGAGGCGAATGGAGTTCCTCCTGCGGGGGGAGCCGGACGTCGATCGACGGCCCGCGCTGTATGTGCGTATCGATGATGAGTTCGATCGAATCTACGGGACGGCGA
>JAYRTA010000062.1:0-8399 GCA_041919875.1 Arenimonas sp. | reverse complement strand
CGCTTCCTCAAGCAGCAGTCGGCCTGCCCGGTGGGCGAGGACGACACCCACGTCGACCTGCTGGTCGCCGACCCGCAGGACCCGTATGCCGCCGAGGCCGTGGCCCTGGCCACCGGCCGCGCCGTGCGGGTGAAGGTGGGCCTGCGGGCCGAAATCGCCGACCTGATCGAGCGCTATTACGGCAGCGGCCGCTCGGCGATGGGCGCCATCGTCGAGAACCTCGGCGACGAGGCCGGCGGCGACGAGGCCGACGTCGAGCAGCTGCGCGACCTGGCCAGCGAAGCCCCGGTGATCCGCCTGGTGAACCTGGTGATCCAGCGCGCGGTCGAGCTGCGCGCCTCCGACATCCACATCGAACCCTTCGAGAACCGCCTGAAGGTGCGCTACCGCGTCGACGGCGTGCTCGAGGAGGCCGAATCGCCCCCGGCCAACCTCACCGCGGCGGTGATCTCGCGCATCAAGATCATGGCCAAGCTCAACATCGCCGAGCGCCGGCTGCCCCAGGACGGCCGCATCATGGTGCGCGTGCAGGGCAAGGAACTGGACCTGCGCGTGAGCACGGTGCCCACCGCCCACGGCGAATCGGTGGTGATGCGCCTGCTCGACCGCGAATCGGTGGTGCTGGACTTCAAGGCGCTGGGCTTCACCGACGAGTTCCTCGACAAGTTCGTCAAGGTGCTCGAGCAGCCGCACGGCATCCTGCTGGTCACCGGCCCCACGGGGTCGGGCAAGACCACCACGCTCTACACCGCGCTGAGCAAGCTCAATACGCCCGACGTGAAGATCATCACGGTCGAGGACCCGGTCGAATACCAGATCGAGGGCATCAACCAGATCCAGGCCAAGCCGCAGATCGGCCTGGATTTCAGCCATGCCCTGCGCAGCATCGTCCGCCAGGACCCGGACATCATCATGATCGGCGAAATGCGCGACCTCGAGACCGCGCGCATCGCCATCCAGTCCGCGCTCACCGGCCACCTGGTGCTGAGCACGCTGCACACCAACAACGCCGCCGGCGGCGTCACCCGCCTGCTGGACATGGGCGTGGAGGACTACCTGCTCACCTCCACCGTGAACGGCATCCTGGCCCAGCGCCTGGTGCGCCGGCTCGAACCCACGCACGCCGAGCGCTACGAGGCCCTGCCCGAGGTGATCGAGGAGTTCGGCCTGCGCCGTTTCCAGCCCGAGGGTCCGATCCACCTCTGGCGCCCGAAGCCCTCCGCGCTCACGCCCACCGGCTACCTCGGCCGCACCACCATCATGGAATTCCTGGTGATGGACGACGGCCTGCGCCGCCTGGTGATGCAGCACGCCGGCATGGGCGAACTCGAGGACGCCGCGCGCGCCCGCGGCATGCGCACCATGTACGAGGACGGCCTGGTGAAGGCGATGCAGGGCCTGACCACGCTCGAGGAAGTCCTGCGCGTGACCCAGGAAGGCTAGGCGCATGCCGCTGTTCCGCTACAAGGCCCTGTCGGCGGCCGGGGAAGTGCTCGAAGGCCAGATGGAGGCCGCCAGCGCCGACGACGTCGCGGCACGGCTGCAGGACCAGGGCCACCTGCCGATGGAGGCGCGTCGCGCCGACGAGGGCGGCGGCGGGGGGCTGGGCAAACTGTTCGCGCGCCGCGAGTTCGGCGAGGCCCAGGTGCTGCAGTTCACCCAGCAGCTGGCCACCCTGCTGGGCGCCGGCCAGCCGCTCGACCGCGCCCTGGCGATCCTGCTCGAGCTGCCCGAGACCCAGGGCGCCAAGCGCACCGTCGAACGCATCCGCGAGGCCGTGCGCGGCGGAGCGCCGCTGTCGACCGCGCTCGACCAGCAGCACGGGGTGTTCTCGCGCCTGTACGTGAACCTGGTGCGCGCCGGCGAGGCCGGCGGCAGCCTGCACGAGTCCCTGCGGCGCCTGGCCGATTACCTCGAACGCAACGCCAAGCTGCGCGCGCGCGTGGCGAACGCGCTGATCTACCCGGCGATCCTGCTGGTGATGGTGTTCGTCTCGGTCGGCTTCCTGCTGGCGGTGGTGGTGCCGCAGTTCCGCGCCCTGTTCGAGGGCCTCGATGCCGAACTGCCCTGGTACACCGTGGTGGTGATGAACACCAGCCTGTTCGTGCGCGACTGGTGGTGGCTGATCCTGGCCGTGCTGGTCGGCGCGGCCGGCTGGGGCGCGTGGCAGTTCACCCAGCCCGGGCCGCGGCGCGCGCTCGACGCCTGGGTGCTGCGCCGGCGCCTGCTGGGCGACCTGGTCGCCAAGCTCGACACCGCCCGCCTGGCCCGAACGCTCGGCACCCTGGTGCGCAATGGCGTGCCGCTGCTCTCGGCGCTGGCGCTGTCGCGGCCGGTGCTGGGCAACCGCGTGCTGGCCGCTTCGCTCGAGCAGGCCGCCGACGAAGTCAAGACCGGCAGCGGCCTGGGCTATGCGCTCGGCCGCGGCAAGGTGTTCCCGCGCCTGGCCGTGCAGATGATCCAGGTCGGCGAGGAGACCGGCGAACTCGATGCGATGCTGCTCAAGGTGGCCGACACCTTCGACCAGGAAACCGGCAACGCGCTCGAGCGCCTGCTTGCCGCCCTCGTGCCGGCCCTGACCATCCTGATGACCGTGCTGGTGGCGATCGTCATCGTCTCGGTCCTGCTGCCCATCTACGACCTCACCAACGCGATAGGCTGACCCCATGAGAAACCCCCCGCGCTTCACACGCCGCGCCCGCGGCATGAGCCTGATCGAAGTGATCATCGTGATCGTGCTGATCGGCGGCATCCTGGCCCTGGTGGCCAACCGCGTGCTCGGCGGCCAGGACCGCGCCAACGTGCGCCTGACCGAAAGCCAGCTCATCACCCTGGCCGGCAAGGTCGACCAGTTCCGGCTCGACACCGGCAAGCTGCCCGACAGCCTCGAGCAATTGGTCAGCGCCGGCGGCGTGCCCAATTGGCTCGGCCCCTATGCCAAGAACGAGGAATTGCGCGACCCCTGGGGCAATGCCATCGAATACCGCCGTCCCGGCACCAGCGGTCCGTTCGAACTGGTGAGCCTGGGCGCCGATGGCGCGTCCGGCGGCGAAAGCGTCAACGCCGACATCCGCAAGCCCTGAGGCGGGACGGCCGGCCATGCGCCGCGCGCGCGGCTTCAGCCTGGTCGAGATGGTGGTCGTGGTCGCCCTGTTCGCGGCGATCGCGGCGATCGGCGCGGCCGTGGTCGGCCGGGCGCTGCCCGGCCAGCAGCTGCGCACCACCGCCCGCGACCTGGCCGCCGACCTGCGCTACACCCGCGCCCGCGCCATCGCCAGCGGCCGCGAGCAGCTGTTCGTGTTCGCGCCCGACCAGCGCCGCGGGCAGGCCGCCTATGCACGCCCCGGCCGCTGGCCCGTGTCGCTCGAAGCCAGCCCCCCCCCCGCGCGCGGCATCGGCGAGGACGCGCGGACGGCCGCGGTGCGCTTCTTTCCCGATGGCTCGGCCAGCGGCGGCCGCTTCGTCTTCCACTACGGCGATGCCGCCTGGCGCGTGGACGTGGCCTGGCTCACCGGCGAGGTGACGCTGCGGCGCGGCGAGGGCGAACCATGAGATCGCAGCGCGGCTTCAGCCTGCTCGAGGTCGTGCTGGCCTTCGTGCTGCTGGCGGTGTCGCTGGGCATCCTCACCGCCATCCTTGGCGGCGGCCTGGCCCAGGTGCGCCAGGCCGGCGACGCCAGCGAGGCGACGCTGCACGCGCATTCGCTGATGGACGAGGTCGGCGTGCTGGCGCCGATCGAGCCGGGGCGCAGCGAGGGCGAGTTCGAGCGCGGCCGCTACCGCTGGCGCATGGTGGTCACCGAGGCCGAGGACCCGCTGCCGCCGCCCGAGGACCTGCCGCTGCCGCCGATGGAAGGCGGTGTCGCGGTCAATCCGCGCCTCTACCGCATCGAGCTGTCGATCGGCTGGGGCGAGGGCGACTACGCCCGCGAACTGAACTTCAGCACCCTGCGCGCGCGCTGGCCGCCGGAAACGCTGCAGGGCGCGCTGCCATGAACCGGGCCCGCGGCTTCAGCCTGATCGAGGTGCTGCTGGCGACCGCCCTGCTGGCGGCCGGGCTGGCGCTCGCGTTCGCCGCGCTGATGAACGCCACCCAGGCCAGCGAGCGCGCCGAGGCCCAGGCCCGCCAGGGCGAGCGCCTGCGCGCGGTGCAGGCCTTCCTGCGCCGCGAGGTGGACGGCGCCCTGCCGATGGCCTTCGAGGGCGACCCGGCGCAGGGGCAGGGCGTGCTGTTCCATGCCGGCCCGCGCCAGCTCCGTTTCGTATCGACGATGCCCGGCTATCTGTCGCGCGGCGGCCCCTACCTGCTCGAATTCACCCTCGCGCCGGCGCGCGGCGGCGGCCTGCAGCTGGAGTTCCAGCATTGGCTGATGACGCCCGAGGGCCCGCTGGAGGCCGAGCGACCGCCCGAGGTGCTGCTCGAGGGCATCGCCGAAGCCAGTTTCTCGGTGCGCAGCGTGGACGACCTGGGCCAACCCGCGCCCTGGGTCGAGCGCTGGGAGCGCTACAACGACATGCCGCGCCTGGTCCGCCTGGAACTGCGCTTCCAGGATGCCCGCGCGCACTGGCCGACCCTGGTGGCCGCCACGCGACTCGGCCTGACGCCGCTCGCCGGCGGCGATGGCGGCCTGCCGATCGCGGAGCCCGGCACGTGAGCCGGACCCGCGCGCGCGGCGCCGCGCTGCTGCTGGTGCTGTGGCTGCTGCTGCTGATCACCGGCATCGTCGCCGCGTTCGCGCTGTCGGCCCGCACCGAGGCCATGCAGGGCAGCGCGCTGCGCGCCCAGGTCGCCGGCCGGCTGGCGGCCGAGGGCGGGATCGAATTGGCCGCCCTGCGCATGTGGGACTCCGAACCGATGCGGCGCTGGGTGCCCGATGGCCGTCCCCAGGCCTATGCCTGGGATGGTTACGAGGTCGAGGTGCGCGTGCAGGACGAGTTCGCCAAGGTCGACCTGAACGCGGCCGACGGCGGCATGCTGGTCGCGCTGATGGTGATGGCGGGCGTGGAGGAAGCACGCGCGCGCAAGCTGGCCGGTGCGATCCAGGACTGGCGCGATACCGATTCCTTGCTGTCCCCCGAAGGCGGCGCCGAGGACCGCGACTACGCCGCCGCCGGCCTGCCGCACGGCGCCAAGGACGCGCCCTTCGTCACCGTGCAGGAACTGCAGCAGGTGCTGGGCATGGACGTGGAGACCTACCGCCGGCTGGTGCCCTTCCTCACCGTGCACAGCGGCCAAACCCGGCCCCAGCCCACCTACGCCCAGGCGCCGGTGCTGATGGCCCTGGGCATGCCGCCGGCGCAGGTGGCGCAGTGGCTGGCCCTGCGCGAGGCCTGGCGCCCGGGCGATCCGGTGCCGCCGGTGCCCGAGGGCGGCGCCCTTACCGCCATGGGATCGGGCACGTATAGTGTCACCAGCCGCGCCACCCGCCCGGACGGCTCCCTGGTCGAGGTGACCGCCACCCTGCGCATCGGCGCCGGGGCGGGACTCGGCCGGATCTACGGACCGTTGGCCTGGCGGGTGGGAGACCCCGACTGATGCCCGCCGCCGACCGACTGTCCTCCCTCGCCGACGCGTTCCGCCTGCGCCTGCTGCGCAGCCCGCTGCCGGGCTGGTGGCAGGCCGTGCAGGACGACCTGGTCTCGTTGTTGCCCGTGCGCTGGCGCGGCCTGGTGGCCGGCCCGCGCCGGCAGCTGTGGCTGCTGCCCCAGGGCGAGGACCTGCGGCTGTTGCTGGCCGGCCCGGATGGCCAGCGCACGCTCGGCCAGGTGCCGCGGGACCCGCAGGTGCTGCAGGATTTGCACGCGCGCATCGAATCCTCCGGCACGGCGGCCTGGCTGTTGCTGCCCGAAGGCCTGGGCCTGCGCCGGCGCCTGTCGCTGCCGGCGGCGGCGGAGCCGCGGCTGCGCGAGGTGCTGGGCTTCGAACTCGACCGGCAGACCCCCTTCAGCGCCGACCAGGTCGTCTACGAAGGCCGCGTGCTCGCCCGCGACCCGGCCAGCCAGACCCTGCAGGCGGAACTGGTGGTGCTGCCGCGCGCACGCCTGGACGCCGCCCTGCAGGCGCTGGGGCCGCTGGCTGCCGGCCTCCAGGGCGTGGACCTGCGCGAGGGCGAGCGCCGGCTCGGTCTCGACCTGCTGGCCGGCACCGGCCACGGCCGCCGCCGCGACCCGGTGCGCCGCCTGAATGCCTGGCTGCTCGGGGGCGCCGCCGCGGCCCTGGTGCTGGCGATGCTGGTCGTGCTGGGCAACCGCGAGGCCCGCCTGGCCGCGCTGCGCGCCGAGGTCGCCGCCGCCGAGGAGCAGGTGCGCGACGTGCGCCGCGTGCGCAACCAGCTGGCCGCCTCGGCCCAGGCCGCGAATTTCCTCGGCCAGCGCCGCGCCGCCCAGCCGACCATGCTCGAGCTGATCCAGGACCTCACCGAGCGCATCCCCGACGACACCTCGCTCGACAAGCTGGCGGTGAACCAGGGGCGCGTGGTGATGGTGGGCCAGAGCCGCGCCGCGCCGGCCCTGGTGGGCCTGCTGCAGGCCTCGCCGCTGCTGAGCGAGCCGGCGCTGTCGGGCGCCGTGCAGGCCGATCCACGCAGCGGCCGCGACCGCTTCACCCTGACCGCGCAGTTGCGCGCCGCGGAGGCCGTCGATGGCGCGCCCCGCTGACCGGCTGCGCCGGCTGGGCCTGTTCGCGCTGGCGCTGGCGCTGGCCTACCTCGTCTTTGTGCACAGCTGGTTCACCGGCCCGATGCTGGCCATGGGCGAGCAGATCGCCGCGCTGCGCATGCAGGAACTGCAGCTGCGCATGGAAACCCGCCAGCGCCCCCGCCTGGAGGCGGAGCTGGCGCGGGTGCGCGAATTCGAGGCCGGCAACCCCGGCTTCCTGCCCGAAACCAACCGCCAGCTGGCCACCGCCGCCCTCGTGCAGCGGCTCGAGCAGGTGGTCGGCGCCGCCGCGCCGCGCGGCCGCTGCGAGATCACCGCCCGCACCCCGGCCGAACCGCGCGGCAACGAGCCCTTCGTGCGCGCCGCGGTGCAGGTGCGCCTCAACTGCGGCATGGCGGAACTGGTGGCGGTGCTGCACGCGCTCGAAGGCGGCAGCCCGCAGCTGTTCATCGACAACCTCGACCTGCTCTCGCGCAGCAGCTACCTCGGCGGCCAGGAAGGCGGCGCGATGGACGTGAGCTTCGAACTCTCCGGCTTCCTCTCGACCCCGACGGAGGCGCCCGATGCTTGAGCGCCTGCGTTCCGCCAACGCCCTGGTGCTGGCCTTCGCGGCCTGGAGCGCCGGCCTGCTGGTGCTGGCCTTGGCCGGGCTGGGCGGACGCGTCGGCCCGCACCCGGACAACCCGGGCCTCGCGCCGGCGGTGCCCGAAGTGCAACTGTCCGCGGTGGCGCAGCGCCTGGGGCCGGTGGAGAACTACGCGGCGGTGGGCGATCGCCCGCTGCTCAATTCCGACCGCCGGCCCAGTGCCGTGCGGGTCGCCGCCGAGACCGGCAATGCCGACGCCCTCGACGACCTGGTGCTGACCAGCGTGCTGATCGCCGGCCAGACCCGCCTGGCCCTGCTGCAGCACAAGGATGGCGGCGAGGCCCGGCGCGTGCGGGTGGGCGATTTCGTCCCCTCCAGCCCCTGGCGCCTGGCCGAGCTGGAGCCGCGCCGCGCCCTGTTCGATGGCCCCACGGGCCGGCGCGAACTCGCCCTGCGCGTATTCGACGGCCGCGGGGCGGTGCAGCCCAACCTGCCGCCCCCGCCGGCCGCCGCGCCGGCGCCGGTGGCGGCCACCGGGACGCCGGGCCCCGGCCCCGGCCCCGGCCCCGACGGCACCAAGGGCAATTCGCCCGCCACCGCGATGCCGGTGCCGGCGCCGGCGCAGCCCGCGGTGGCGCCGCCGGGCCAGGATGTCGCCGCGCCGACCGCGGCCGAGATGACCCAGGAACAGCAAATCGAAGCGATCCGCCGACGGATCGAGGCACGGCGCGCACAGATGCGCGCGGAGGCGGGGAATCCGCCGAACCCGGAGGTAGAGTAAGCGCATGGTCCGATTCCCCCTTTCCGGGTCCGCCCGTTCCGCGACCCTGGTGCTCGCCTTCGTGCTGAGCCTGCTGGCCGGTTGCGCCACGCCCGGTGCGCCGGTCGTGCGACGCGGCGCCGATCCGCTGGCCGGGCGCGAGCCCGTGGCCGAGGAAGCGATCGACGGCGCGGCCACCGATGCGCCCGCCGCCGCCAGCGGCCCGACCTTCACCGACGGCAACGGCGCCCTGATCAACCTGCGCGCCGCCGCCACCCCGCCGCCCAGCCTCGACCAGGCCGGCGAGGCCACCTTCAACTTCGAAGGCGAGTCCGTGCATGCGGTGGTCAAGGCCATCCTGGGCGACCTGCTGCAGCAGAACTACGTCATCGCCCCC
>JAYRTA010000061.1:0-8399 GCA_041919875.1 Arenimonas sp. | reverse complement strand
CGCGCGATCGAGCTCACTGGCGCCGCGGTGGAGATGAACAAGACCGCGTTCGCCTGGGGCCGCCTGGCGGCGATCGACCTGGAGGCGGTGCGCATCGCCGCGGGCATGATCCAGGCGCCGAATGCCGATGCGCTGGCACTGCCGCTGGACGACGAGCGCATCAGCCTGTCGCTGGACGAGCTGGTGGAGCGGCGGGTGAAGTTCCTCACCGCCTACCAGGACAAGGCCTATGCCGGCCGCTACGTGGCGCTGGTGGACGCGGTGCGCCGGGCCGAGCAGGCGCGGGTGCCGGGCTCGACTGCGCTGGCGACGGCGGTGGCCAAGTACTACTTCAAGCTGATGGCCTACAAGGACGAGTACGAGGTGGCGCGGCTGTACACCTCGGGCGAGTTCAAGCGCCGGATCGAGCAGCAGTTCGACGGCGACTACAAGATCCACTTCAACCTCGCCCCGCCGCTGCTCGCCAAGCGCGACGCCGACGGCCACCTGGTGAAGCAGGAATACGGCCCCTGGATCTTCACGGCGTTCAAGCTGCTGGCGAAGCTGAAGGGCCTGCGCGGCACCGCGCTCGACGTGTTCGGCTACACCGCCGAGCGCAAGATGGAGCGCCAGCTGATCGCCGACTACGCGAAGACGGTGGAGGAGCTGGTCGCGAAGCTGGACGCCGGCAACGTCGAGCTGGCCGCGCAGATCGCCGCCGTGCCCGAGCACATCCGCGGCTTCGGCCACGTCAAGGAGGCGCACCTGGCCAAGGCCAAGGCGCGCGAGGCCGAGCTGCTGGCGCAGTGGCGCGGCCCGGCGGCGAAGGGCGCGGCGGCGGCCTGACCGGCCGCCGCGACCGGGACGCCCCGTACGCCCCGGTGACCTGAGTGCGACATCGAACCCCGGCCCCGGCCGGGGTTTTCTTTTCCCGCCTGCGTTACTTTCGCCTTGACGCCCGCGGGCCGCTCCGGTCTGCTCGGGCCACGCCCCCGTGACGCCGAGGTCCGCATGCGCTTCATCCCCGTGCTGCTCCTGCTGGCCCTGGCCGGCGCATCATTGGCGCAGGACACGGACCGGCCGCCGCGCATCACCAGCGCAACGGTCACACGCGACGACATCACCCTGGTTTTCGACCAGGCCATGGTGACCTGGAGCGCCACGCCGTCGGTATCGGCCCTCCACGTGACGCCGGCCAAACCCTGCCTCTGGAACTGGGAGGACGCGACGACGCTGCAGTGCAGCCTCGCCCTGGACCGCGAGCGGGGCGATGATTTTCCCGCCGCAACACCCTTCCGCATCGACATCGGCGAGGGCCTGTGGTCCCAATCGGGGCAGGCGGTGCCGCGGCAGTCGATCACGCTGGAGAGCGGGCGCCCGCAGGCCGGACTGAGCGCCCGCGCCTGGGAGGGCGGACGGCCCGCCTTGCGCATCGACAGCGGCTCACGGCTGCGCGAGGAGGATCTGCGCGCAGTGCTGCGCGTCCGCGTGGATGGCCGCGAGGTCGGGTTCCGGTTCGAAGACGAAACATCCGACTGGGACACCGGCATCGAATGGACCCTGCACCCGGACTGGCCGGCCGACGCGAAGGCGCTTGAGGTCGAGCTGTTGCCCGGCCTGCGTTCGCCCGAGGGCCCGCTGCCCGGCACCAAGGGCTGGACGAAGCGGTACCAGCTCGACGAGCCCTTCGCCTTCGCCGGCTACGCCTGCTCGCTCTGGGATGTCCCGGCGAAGGACGAGGGCGCCGGCGCCTGTCCGCCTGGATCGCCGGGCTACCTGCTGTTCACGGCGAGGCCCGACGCCGCATCGATGACCGGCCTGCGCGAGGCCCTGCCCGAAGGCCTTTCGCTGGCGGACACCGAGGAGGAGTACTGCGGTCGCTGCGAGCGCCCGGTGCTGCCGCCGCTGGTGGCCATCGCCCTGCGCTCGGACGTCGGTGGCCGCGCATTCCATTGGCAACCCCCGGCGGGCCTCAGGGACACGCGCGGGCGGACGATGGCTCCCGCGGCCCCGGTACGGTTCGAGCTGGGTGATTTCCCCGCGTCGCTTGCGTTCGAGCCGGAATCGCTGGTGCAGCGGCCGGGAACCGGCACCGTTCCGCGTGTGAGCGCACGCAACCTCGAGGTGGACGGACCCTGGGTGGATTTCTCCATCGGCCGGCAGGTTCGCCGCACGACCCGACGCGTCGATTTCGAGGGTGAACCCAACGTCGGATACTCGCCGGAACTACCGGCGCCATCGCGGGAGCTGCTGCGGCACGGCGGCCTGCTGGTGTCCGGTGCCACGGGTTTGCCCTGGCAGACGCGCACGATGGGCGTCGCGCCCTTCCACGCGCTCGTGCGTCGTGCGCCCGGCACACCGGATGCCCCTGGCGCGCTGCTGGCCTGGGCCACCGAGTGGGACGACGCGGCACCGGTGGCGGACGTACAGGCCGAGTGGCTGGTGGTGTCGGCCGATGGTCGCGCCGAGAGCCTTGCCCGTGGCAGCGGCGGACCGGACGGCGTGGTCACGCTTGCCACCGGCATGCTGCCCGAGGCGCAGCGGGACCGGCTGCAGGTGCTTCGCCTGCGGTCCGGGCGACGGACGGTGGTCGTTCCGCTGAATGGCGTGGCCGACTACGACGCCGTCGAGAACCATCGGGCACCGGAGCGTGGCCCGGTCTGGCGCGGCGTCTCCATGGACCTGCGTTTCGGCCTCACCGACCGCCTGCTCTATCGACCGGGCGAGACCGTGAGGTATCGCGTCTGGTTGCGATCGCGCGATGACGCCACCCTGCGCACGCCGGACGCCGGCAGCGAGGTGCCGATGGTGCTGGACGGCGCCTACTGGAGCGACAGCGTGATCTCGGACTGGACGGACCGCGTCGACGACTGGGGCAGCGTCGCCGGCGAGCGCCGCCTGCCGGCGAGCCTCGAGGACGGCACCTATTGCATCGTTCCGGGCGATCCGGACGACGGACGCTACGGACGCCCGGAGGGCGCGTGCTTCGAGGTCGCGCGCTTCGACGCGCAGGCGCTCTGGGCCAGCCTCTCGACGCCGCGTCCGGTGCTGCGCGCCGGCGAGACCGTGGTGATGAATGCCGAAGCCGGCTTCTACTCCGGCGGCGCCGCAGCGGGCCTGCCGATGGGCTGGATGGGCCTGGGCCAGCCGGCGGATTTCACCGAGGCGTATCCCGCCTTCTCGGACTTCAGCTTCGTCGCCGGGGACACGCGGGCCGAGAGCGACCCGCTGCGCGGCGTCGCGGTTCCCAGGGTGCTGGATGCGCAGGGCCGCGCCGTCCTGCGCTGGGACGTGGAAGCGCAGCGCGACCTGGACCGGGAAACGGAGGCGCCGATGCCCTTCGCCCGGGTGCAGGTCAACGCCACGGTCGGGCTGTTGGGGCAGGCGCAGGGAAGCAGCCCGACCGCCACGGTCTTCGTCGCCGCGCACGCGCGCTACGTCGGCCTGCGCATCACGCGCGACTGGAACGTGGGCGATGCAGGTCCCGTGCTCGAGGCCGTCGTCGTCGGCCATGATGGCGTGGCGGCGCCGGGCGTGCCGGTCGAGGTGTCCATTCGCCGCGGCGACGAGGAGGCCGTGCTCGCGCGCTGCCGCCTGGCCGCCGGCCAGCCCGGCGACTGTGCGTTCCGGGCAGCGCGCCCAGGCCTGTACCACCTCGATGCCAGTGCCGGGGATGCGGCCGGGACATCGCTGTCCGTCTTCGTCTGGGGAGACGGCGGCGAGGAGGCCGGCGACGCCCCGCTCGTCCGGCTGGAGGCGGTGCCCGGCGAGCCCGGGCAGGTACGCCTTCGCCAGCCGCATGCGCGCGCTCGCGTCTTGCTGATGGTCGAACGCGAAGCCCTGCGCGCCCACCGCGTGCTGGAGGTAGGGCCCGAATCGGTGATCGCGCTGCCCGCCGATCCACAGGCCGACGGCGCCCCGGTGGTCGCGGTGCGCGCGCTCATCCGGCCGATCATCCAGCCCACTCCGGGCGGGGACCTTCCCGCCACGCTCGATGCCACCCTGCGGCTGCCGCGCGACGTGGCGTCGCCCGCTCCACCCGAGCTTCTCATTGCGCAGGAAACGATGGCGCCTGGCGGGACCCTCGTGGTCGGGCTCAGGAACAACGCCACGCAGGCGCGGGCCTTCACCCTGGCGGTCGTGGACGAAGGAATGCACCAGCAGGCCGCCGGCCTGCACGCGCGCCAGGATCCCGCCGACGGGCATTTCCTCGGCGGGCTGGCGGAATGGCGCAGCGCATCCTGGTTCGCCACGGAGGGCTGGCGCGGATCCATCCACGGCACGCTCATCGGCCTGGTGGATCCCGAGGCTTCGTTCCGACGATCCGGCGTGCCCCGGGTGGTTTCCGCAGCCCAGGTGAACGGCGATTCGACCACCCTCGATTCGATCGAAGTGACCGGCAGCCGCATCCGGCGCTCGGACATCTTCGAAGCCCAGCTCGGCCGGGGTCCGCGCGCGATCGCCGGCTTCGGGGGTGCAGCACCGCGGGCACGCGTGCGCACCCGCTTCGCCGACACCGCGTACTGGAACGACGGGCTGGTGCTGGCGCCGGGCGAAACGCGCACGCTGGAGATAACGCTGCCCGACAACCTCACGCGCTGGCGCGTGCAGGCCTGGGCGATGGGCCAGGGCGGTGACTTCGCCCGGGCCGAACGCACCGTCACCGCGACATTGCCGGTGGAAGTGCGGCTGGGCCTGCCTGCGCACCTGTATCCGGGCGACCGAAGCCATGGCGCGATCAACGCCCGGCTGGCCGACGGCGAGGCGCGCCCATTGGAAGTGGCCGGGCAGGCGAGAGGCGCGGGCGTGGCCAGCGCCGCCCGGCGTGAGGCTCGCGTGGCCGCGAACGCCAGCCTGGCGGCCTCGCTGCCACTGGCGCCTGGCGAACACGGCGCCATCGATGTCCTGGGCGAGGGCCGCGCCGGCGACGACCAGGACGCCGTGGCCGGCGAGGTGCCCGTCCTGTCGCGCTGGGCGACCTCACGGGTCTCGCAGCTGGCCTGGCTCACCGGCGAAGCGCTCGACCTGCGCTCTCCGGGCCTGCCTGCCGGTGCACGGGATGCGCAGCTGGCGGTCACGGTCGGCGATGGCCTGGCGACGCTGCGACGCGAGTGGCTCGACGGCCTGCGCGACTATCCGCACCGATGCTGGGAACAGACGCTCAGCCGATCGCTGGGCGCTGCACTGGCCCTGGCCGATGCGCAGGATGCCGCGCGCTGGCCCGAGGCCGCGCAGGTCATCGAGGATGCGTACGCGGCGGCACCTCGGTTCATCGACTGGAACGGCGAATACCGCTTCTTCGACGGTCCGGGCAGCGGCCAGGGCGAGCTGATGCTCACGGCGCACACGGTGCGTGGACTCCTGCAGTTGGCGGCGCTGGGCCACGAGCCTCCGCCGGAACTGCTGGAAGAAGCCGTCGCGACGCTGGACAGCGGGCTGGACGAACTCGTCGGGCGCGTGGGCCCCACCGCCGGCGGCCGCCTGCGCGGCAGCGATCGCGAGGTCTTCGTGCTGGTGCTGGCGGCACTGGCGGCGGCCGGCGAAGACGTGGACGAAGACCACGTCCGGGCGGCATGGCGCGATTGGGATGCGCTGAGCTGGCAGGCCCGCGCGGAACTGGCCGGCCTGCTGTCGCGCCAGCCGGCGATGGCCGACGCCGCCGCCGAGGCCCTGGCCCGCCTGCGCGCCGCCGGAACGCCGCGCGGCGCCCGCCGCGTCATCGAAGAGATCCGCGATTTCAGCGCGGTGATGGGGTCGAACCTTCGCGACCAGTGCGCGGTCGTCGCGACGCTCCTGCGCCTGGACCCGATCGCCCGGCGCGACGGCAGCACGGACGCACTGCTGCGCGGCATCGTCGACCAGTACGCCGGCGGCTCGCCCATGCTCGACACGCAGGCGGCGCTGCACTGCCTGCTGGCGCTGCGCGAGGCGCGCGCCGCGGCGCCGGAACCGGCGGTGGCGTTCAGCGGGCTCGTGCTGCGTGCCGGCGAGGATGCGCTTGCGCTGGCACCACTGCCTGGTGGCGAGGGCCAGGGTTGGTCCGGTGCGCTTCCGGCCGGATCCCTCCGCGTCGACGCCGCCACCGGACTGCCGGCGCTGGCGATGCTGCGCGCCGACGCAAGTTACCAAGAGGACCAGGCGAACACGCAGGCCGCCGGCACCGGCATGGTGCTTGGCCGCCGCTACGCGGTGCTGCGCGACGGCCGCTGGCAGGTGGATATCGCGCCGCGCGAAGGCGAGTGGGTGAAGGTGACGTTGCAGCTGCAGGTGCCGGCGTGGCGCAACTTCATTGCCATCACCGACCCGGTGCCGGGTGGCTGGACGCCGCGCGACACCTCGCTCGCGGGCGTGGGCGCCGCCGCGCTGTCGGCCGGCGGAAACGACGACAGCCACTGGTTCGATTCACGCCAGACCGGCACCACGCACGTGCGCCTGTACGCGCGCCGGCTGCCGCCCGGCGTGCACGCGGTGAGCTACCTGGCCCAGGCCACGCACGCCGGCGAGTTCCTGGCGCCGCCGGCCGTGGCCGAGGTGATGTACGGCGGCGGCAGCCGCGCGAACACCGCGGCCGATCGGGTACGGGTGCTTCCGGCGCGCTGACGCGGCGGCACCCGCGCGGGATCAGTCGACGCGCGCCACCGCGAACCGGTCCAGCGCGCGCTCGGCCTGGCCGCGCTCGTAGTCCGACAGGCGCCGGGCCGAGGCGCGGTAGCGCTCGATCAGGGCGGCATCGGCCGGCATCACTTCCGCGAGGGCCTGCAGCACCTGGCCGGCCTCGTAGCCCGAACCGATGCCGTCGACGTGGTCGAGCACGAGGCGCGCGGTGGCGACATCCACGTCGTCGTCGACCAGCATCATCAGCACCTGGCGGCGCTCGTAGTCCGAACCGATGCGCGCCAGCGCCTTGCCGAAGCCGGCATGCAGGCGCGGCTGCGCGGGCACGTGTGGCGCGACCGCCTCCAGCACCTGCCGGGCCTCGTAGTCGCTGCCGAACTTCGCGCTGGCGGCGAGGGCCCGTTCGATCGTGGCGGCGTCGCCCGGTGCGCGCGCGAGCAGGCCTTCGATGGCCTGGCGGCGCTCGTAATCGCTGCCCAGGCTGTCGACGGCGGCGAGCCAGGCGGTGCCGGCCTCGCCCGCAGGCGCAAACCGCTTCACCAGGGCCTGCAGCACCAGGCGCTTCTCGTAGTCCGAGGGCATGCCCGGCAGGGCCGAGAGCAGGCGCGCCTGGCCGGCGACGCCCAGCGCCTGGTGCTCGATGGCGGCGGCATAGGCCAGGCGGCGTTCGTAGTCGGAATCGAGGCGGTCGACGCGGTCGAACAGGCGGTCGAGCTGGCCGTCGTCGAGCGTGGCGTTGGCGACCAGCACCTGGGCGTAGACGCGGGTGGCGTAATCGCCGCGCAGGCCGTCGATGGCAGCGAGCAGGGCCGGCACGCCGCCCTCGGCGAGGATGCGCTTGCCGCGCGCTTCGGCATTGATGCCGGTTTCGGACAGCAGCTCCGGCAGTTCCTTCGCGAGCCAGGCGCGCCCGGCGGCGTCCAGCGGCTGTTCGCGGCCGTCGACGCGGTAGCTGCGCACCAGCGCGCCGTCCTTGAGTTCGACGTGGTAATCGCGCTCGACGCCATCGCGGTCGACGACCAGTGAGAAGCGCGCACCGTCGCCCAGCGCCTCGACGTCGGTTTCGCCGGCGTTGAAGCGCACGTCGCCGCGCAGGCGCAGGTCGACGCGGCCATCGAGGCCATTGGAGCGGTACTGGTGTTCGTCGCCATCGGAGCTGATGAACCGGCCGATGCCGGAGAAGGCGCTGTCGGCGAAGGCATTGCCGGCGAAGGTGCCGATGGCCAGGCCGGGCACGGCGACCAGGGCGGCCAGGCCGATCGCGAGGGCGGTGCGGCGCAGGATCGGGGAGATCGGTCGGGACGACATGTCGGTGTTCTCCAGGAGGTTGCGGACGCGGCGCACCACGGGGCCGGGTTCACCGGCCATGGCGACCGCAAGCGCGGGGTGGCCGGCGCGCGGGCCAGCGTGTTCGAGGCAGGCGGCGAGGCATTCGGCCAGCGCGCGGCCGTCGCCCAGCCATTCGGCGGCGCGGGCGTCGCAGGCGTCTTCGGCCAGGGCTTCCAGTCGGCGCACCGCGTGGTGTGCGAGCGGATGCCAGGCCAGCGGCAGCAGCGCGATGCGCTGCAGCAGGCGCCAGGCGGGATCGCGGCGCTGCAGGTGCGCCAGTTCGTGCGCGAGCAGGGCGCGCTGCTGGGCCGGCGTCAGCGCGGCGGCCCAGTCGGGCAGCAGCAGGGTGCCGCCGGGCAGCAGCATCGGGCTGGCGAGGCCGGGCAGTTCGGCGAGCGCGGGCGCGGGCAGGCCGGCGTGCGCGGCCAGGTCGCGGGCCTGGCGCGCCAGTGGCGCCGGGCCCGGCCGGGCGAGCT
>JAYRTA010000060.1:0-8408 GCA_041919875.1 Arenimonas sp. | reverse complement strand
CAGCACCGCCAGGGTGAACAGCTTGGCCTGCACCTCCTCGCTGGGGTAGATGCCCGGGTCGGTCAGCACGGCCTCGTCCACCATCGGCAGGGCCGCCGAGTTGGCGCTGGCGTAGGCGACGTAGTTCTGGATGCCGGCCATCACCTCGGGCCGCAGCAGGTAGTCGAGGAAGGCATAGGCCGCGTCGACGTTGCGGGCATCCTTGGGGATGGCCAGCATGTCGAACCACATCGGAGCGCCTTCCTTGGGGATCACGTAGGCGATGTCCACGCCCTTGCCGGCTTCCTCGGCGCGCGCCTGGGCCTGGATGATGTCGCCCGACCAACCGACCGCCACGCAGATGTCGCCATTGGCCAGGTCGTTGATGTACTGCGAGCTGTGGAAGTAGGTGATGTGCGGACGCAGCGCCGTCAGCCGGTCCACGCCTTTCTGGATCACCGCCGGGTCGAAGCTGTTGGGCTCTTCGCCCAGGTAGCGCAGCACCGGCGGGATGATCTCCGAAGGCGTGTCGAGGATGGCGACGCCGCAGGCCTTGAGCTTCTCGAGGTTGCCCGGCTCGAACACCAGCGCCCAGCTGTCCACCGGGGCGTCGTCGCCCAGGACCTGCTTGACCTTCTCGACGTTGTAGCCGATGCCGGTGGTGCCCCAGAGGTAGGGGATCGCGTGCCCGTTGCCCGGGTCGTTCTGGGCGATCAGGGCCATGATCTTCGGGTCGAGGTTGCCGTAGTTGGCCAGCCGGGACTTGTCGATCGGCTGGAAGACGCCGGCCTGGATCTGGCGCGAGAGGAAGGTCAGCGACGGCACCACGATGTCGAAGCCGGTGTTGCCGGCCATGAGCTTCGCCTCCAGCACCTCGTTGGAGTCGAACATGTCGTAGTTGACCTTGGTGCCCGACTCCTTCTCGAAGTTGGCGATGGTGTCGTCGGCGATGTAGTCCGACCAGTTGTAGACGTTGAGGACCTTCGCCTGCGGGGCCGGCGCGGCGCCCCCCGCATCCCCGGCCTTGTCACCGGAACAGCCGCTGGCGAACACCATCGCGGCAAGCAGAGCGGACATCCTGAGCTTCATCGTTCACCCCTCGTGTCAATGAACCAGCGTGGAACCGCGGAGTCATCTTACACGGCCGCCCCACCCCGCCCGGGGCCGCCGTGGCCGCGGCCTCAGCCGGTGGCCCTGCCCAGCTCGCGGGCCGTCAGGTCCAGGGCGCGCCAGGCTTTCTCGCACAGCTCGTCGACCTGCGCCCGGGTCATCACCAGGGGCGGCGAGAGCAGCATCGAATCGTAGGTCGCCCGCAGGATCAGGCCGTTGTCCAGGGCGAAGTCGCGGCACATCACGCCCACCTTGCCGCGCTCCTCGAAGAAGGCGCGCCTGCGCTTGTCCGGCACCAGCTCCAGCGCACCGACCATGCCGGCGATGCGCGCCTCGCCCACCAGCGGATGCTCGCCCAGCTGGGTCCAGCGCTCGGCCAGGTAGGGCGCGATCTCGGTGCGGGCGCGGTCGACGATGCCCTCTTCCTGCAGCAACCGGATGTTCTCCAGCGCCACGGCCGCGCAGACCGGGTGGCCGGAGTAGGTGTAGCCGTGGGCCAGTTCGCCGCCCCGGGTGGAAAGCACGCCGGCCACGCGCTCGTTGAACATCACCGCGCCCAGCGGGATGTAGCCGCTGGTGATGCCCTTGGCCAGGGTCATGATGTCGGGCTGGAAGTCGTAGTACTGGCTGGCGAACCACTCGCCGGTACGGCCGAAGCCGCAGATCACCTCGTCGGCCACCAGCAGCACGTCGTACTTGCGGCAGATGCGCTCGATTTCCTTCCAGTAGTTGCGCGGCGGGATGTAGACGCCGATGGCGCCCATGATCGGTTCGCCGATGAAG
The DNA here is from genome assembly GCA_041919875.1 of Arenimonas sp. Taxonomy (GTDB): domain Bacteria; phylum Pseudomonadota; class Gammaproteobacteria; order Xanthomonadales; family Xanthomonadaceae; genus Arenimonas. The sequence continues at coordinate 6,536 of JAYRTA010000060.1, read as the reverse complement.
GCCGCCACGCGCTCCGGGCCGAGCTCGAGGATCTTGTCCTCCAGGCGCTTGGCGCAGACCAGTCCGTATTCGTCCTCCGACATCTCGCCGCCGTCGGCGAACCAGAACGGCGGGTCGATGTGGTGGATGTCCGGGATCGGCAGCCCGCCCTGCTTGTGCATGCCCTTCATGCCGCCCAGGCTGGCGCCGGCCACGGTCGAGCCGTGGTAGCCGTTGTGGCGGCCGATGAAGATGTTCTTGCCCGGCTGGTCCTGCACCGCCCAGAAGTGCCGGACCATGCGCAGGATGGTGTCGTTGGCCTCTGAGCCCGAGTTGGAGAAGAAGGCGTAGTTGAGGTCGCCCGGGCACAGCTCGGCCAGCTTGGCCGAGAGCCGCACGGTGGGTTCGGTGGTGCACTGGAAGAAGCTGTTGTAATAGGCCAGCTGCTCCATCTGCCGGGCCGCGGCCTGGCCAAGCTCCTTGCGCCCGTAGCCCACGTTCACGCACCACAGGCCGGCGAACGCATCGAGCAGTTGTTTGCCCTGGGCGTCCCAGACGTAGCAGCCCTCGCCGCGCACCAGCAGGCGCGTGCCCTTCTTCGCCAGCGCGGCATTGTCGTTGAACGGATGCAGGTGGTGGGCGGCGTCGAGCTGCTGCAGGGTGCGGGTATCGATCGAATCCATGGAAGCTCCGGGTCAGACGTTGAGCAGCAGGAACTCGCGTTCCCAGCTGCTGATCACGCGCAGGTAAGTCTGGTGTTCCTTGCCCTTGACGGCGGTGTAGGCGCGCACGAAGCGCTCGCCCAGCAGGGCACGCAGCGGTTCGCAGCCGCGCAGTTCGTACAGGGCCTCCTCGAGCGAGCCCGGCAGGTCGTAGCCCTTGGCATGGGCGCTGCCGGCCAGCGGCTCGGTCGGCACCAGCTTCTCGCGGATGCCCAGGTAGCCGCAGGCCAGGGTCGCGGCCATCGCGAGGTAGGGATTGACGTCCGACCCGGCGAAGCGGCTCTCGACGCGGGTGTTCTCTTCGCTGTCGAGCGGCACGCGCAGGCCGCAGGTGCGGTTGTCGTAGCCCCACTGCACGTTCTTGGGCGAAACCTCGCCGAAGGCCAGGCGCCGGTAGGAGTTCACGTTCGGGCCGAAGAAGGCCATCGCCGCCGGCACGTACTTCTGCAGGCCGGCCAGGTAGTGGCCGAACAGCTCGCTGTGGCGGCGGCCCTTGCCTCCGGCGAAGACGTTCCGGCCGGTGCGGGCGTCCACCAGGCTCTGGTGGATGTGCATCGAACTGCCCGGCTCGTTCTCCATCGGCTTGGCCAGGAAGGTGGCGTAGATGCCGTGGCGCATCGCCGCCTCGCGCATGGTGCGTTTGAACAGGAACACCTGGTCGGCCCTCGACATCGGGTCGTCGTGGATGAAATTGACCTCGAGCTGGGCGGCGCCGGATTCGTGCACCAGCGTGTCCACGTCCAGCTCCATCGCCTCGCAGTAGTCGTACATCAGGTCGAGGATCGGGTCGAACTCGTTCACCGCGTCGATGGAATAGGACTGGCGCGCGGTCTCCGGGCGGCCGTTCCGGCCGGCCGGCGGCAGCAGCGGGAAGTCGGGGTCGGTATTGCGCTGGACCAGGAAGAACTCCAGCTCCGGCGCGATCACCGGCTTCAGCCCCAGGCCTTCGTAGAGGTCGAGCACCCGGCGCAGCACGTTGCGCGGGGCCAGTTCGTGCGGCCGGCCGTCCTTGCTGAAGCAGTCGTGGATGACCTGGGCGGTGGGATCGGCGGCCCAGGGCACCATGCGCACGGTGTCCGGGTCGGGCCGCAGCAGCATGTCCGAATCGGAGGGGCTGACGATGTCGTCGTACTCGTCCGGGTAGTCGCCGGTGACGGTGGTGGCGAAGATGCCCTCGGGCAGGCGCGTGCCGTAATCGTGGGAGAACTTGGCGGCCGGGATGATCTTGCCGCGGGCGTTGCCGGTGATGTCGGGCACGAGGCACTCGACCTCGGTGATGCGCCGCTCCTTTAGCCACCGTTTGAGGGTGCTTTCCTGCTGTTCCTGGGCGCTGGGGCGCGCCGCCTTCTTCTTGCCGGCCATGTCAGGTGTTCCGTGTCTTGGCGCGTTCGCGGCAGGCCGCCGCGAACGCCTGGAAAATGCCGAGGTAGAACGGGTTCTCCGTGACCCGCCACTCCGGGTGCCATTGCACCGCCAGCAGGAAGGGCCCGGGGTCCTCGAGGCGCACGGCCTCCACCAGTCCGTCGCGGGCCCGCGCTTCCACGACCAGGCCGCGGCCCAGGTCGCGGATGCCCTGCCCGTGCAGGGAATTGACCAGCACCTCGCGGGCGCCGGCAATGCGCGCCAGCAGGCCGCCCTCGGCCAGTTCGACCGGGTGCGAGGGCGCGTACTGCACCCCCAGCGGGTCGTCCGGTTTCTCGCGGTGGTCGTCGAAGCCGATGATCTCGTGCACCTTCTGGTGCAGCGTGCCGCCCAGGGCCACGTTCACTTCCTGCAGGCCGCGGCAGATCGCCAGCACCGGCAAGCGCATCTCGATCGCCAGGGGCACCAGCGGCAGGGTCGTTCCGTCGCGGGCCGGGTCGTGCAGGTTGCCGGGCCAGCTGGCCTCGGTGCCGTAATGCTGGGGCTCGATGTTGCTGGGCGAGCCGGTGAGCAGCAGGCCGTCGAGGCCGTCGAGCACCGGGCGCAGGTCCAGGGAGGGCGACAGCGAAGGCAGCAGCACCGGCAGGCAGGCCGCGCCGTCCACCACCGCGCGCACGTATTTCTCCCCCACCGCCTGGAACGGGTGGTGACCGATCTGCTTGCGGTCCGAGGGCAGGCCGACCAGCGGGATCCGACGCATGGGAGACTCGTCGAGGGGATGCCGGACCTTACCCCGGGCGTTTGATTTTTACAACGCGCGATGGCATCCGCGCATCACCCGCCCGGCCTGCTGCATCGCACAAGACCGGCCAATTGCAGCTGCTTTTGCCGAAGCCCGGACACGGGCCGCGCGCCGCACCGGTTCGCGATGATGAGTATTTTTGACGCCCTCGGGCCCAGTGCTAGACTCCGGCAACCCTCGCGGATGCCCTGCCATGAACCACCCCAGCCTGCCGGCCGAAGACCTCGCCCAGCTCGACGCCCTGCAGGGGGTCGAGCAGGTGGACCTGCTGCTGCCGGACATGAACGGGCTGCTGCGCGGCAAACGCATCACCCGGGACGCGCTCGAGAAGGCCTACCGCGATGGCGTCTGCCTGCCGATGTCCCTGATCGCCACCGACATCACCGGCAATACGGTCGAGGAGACCGGGCTGGGTTACGACATCGGCGACGAGGACCGGATCTGCCGCCCGGTGCCCGGCACCCTGCGGCCGGTGCCCTGGTCGCCGCGGCCGATGGCCCAGTGCCTGCTGCAGATGGAGGACGGCCAGGGCGGCCTGTTCGAGGCCAATCCGCGCGAGGTCCTCAAGCGCGTGCTCGAGCGCTTCCGCGCGCGCGGACTGAAGCCGGTGGTGGCGGTGGAACTGGAGTTCTACCTGCTCGACCGGGAGCTCGACGCCGGCGGCCGCCCGCAGACCTCGGTGAACCCGGCCACCGGCCAGCGCAACCGCAGCACGCAGGTCTACTACATGGAAGACCTGAACGACTATCGCGGCTTCACCGACGAGGTGACCGCGGCCTGCCGCGCCCAGGGCATCCCGGCCGACACCGCGGTGGCCGAGTACGCGCCCGGCCAGTTCGAGATCAACCTCAAGCACCGCGACGACGCCCTGGCCGCCTGCGACGACGCGGTCCTGCTCAAGCGCGCCGTCAAGGCCGTCGCGGCCCGCCAGGGCCTGATGGCCAGCTTCATGGCCAAGCCCTTCGCCGACCAGGCGGGCAGCGGCACCCACATCCACGTCAGCGTGCTGGACGCGGACGGGAACAACATCTTCGCCTGCACGCCGCAGGCGCCGGCCCCGGCGCTGCGCCACGCCGTGGCCGGGCTGCAGCGCGCCAGCGGCGACTGCATGCTGGTGTTCGCGCCGCACGCCAACAGCTACCGGCGCTTCGTGCTCAACGCCTTCGTGCCGCTCAACGAGGTCTGGGGCTTCAACAACCGCACCGTCGCCATGCGCATCCCGCACAGCGACCCGGCCAACATCCGCATCGAGCACCGGATCGCCGGGGCCGATGCCAATCCCTACCTGGTCACCGCCGCGGTGCTGGCCGGCATGCTCGACGGGCTGGAAAACCCGGGCGACCCGGGCCCGCCGATCGCCGGCAATGCCTACGAGCAGACCGAGCACCGCGAGCTGTTCTGGCGCGACACGCTGCGCGACTTCATGGGCAGTGATTTCGTGGCGCGCCAGTTCGGCGAGCGCTTCCGGCACATCTACGGCCAGCAGAAGCTCAAGGAACTGCGCAGCTTCCAGCGCGAGGTCACCACGCTCGAGATCGACTGGTACCTGCGCCAGGTCTGACATGGCGCTGCGCAACCCGTCGGCCCACGTCGCATCCTGGTACGCCGGCAGCGCCACCCCGGCGCCGCCCCGGCCCACGCTCGACGGGGACAAGCGCGCCGACGTCGCCATCCTCGGCGGCGGCCTGGCCGGGCTGTCGGCCGCCCTGGAGCTGGCCCAGGCCGGCATGAAGGTCGTGCTGCTGGAAGCCCGGCGGATCGGCTGGGGCGCCAGCGGACGCAACGGCGGCCAGGTGATCTTCGGCTATGGCTGCGACCAGTCCCGCCTGACCGCCCTGCTGGGCCAGGAGGCATCGCGGGCGATGTTCCAATGGTCTCTGGAAGCCGTGCAGCTGGTCCGCCAGCGCATCGCCGACCACGCCATCGATGCGCACTGGCGCGACGGCCACGCCCACGTGGCGATCAAGCAACGGCACGTGGACGAGCTCAAGGCCTGGCAGGCCGACCTGGCCGAGAACCATGGCTATGCCCTGCCCTGGTGGGACCGCGAGCGGCTGCGCGCCGCGCTAGACAGCCCGCGCTACCTGGGCGGACTCTACGATCCACGCTCGGGCCACCTGCATCCGCTCAATTACACCCTCGGCCTGGCCCGTGCGGCGGAACTGGCCGGCGCCGACCTGCGCGAAGGCAGCGAGGTCACCGCCCTGCGCCGCGGCCCGCGGCCGGCGCTGGTGACCGCCACGGGCACGGTCGAGGCCGATTACGTGGTGCTGGCCGGCAACGCGCTGGTGCACGGCATCGCGCCCGAGCTCGACGACAAGATCATGCCGGTGGGCACCTACATCGGCGCCACCGAACCCCTGGGTGCGGACCGGGCCCGGGCCCTGATCGGCAACGGCATGGCCGTGGCCGACATCAACTGGGCCCTGGACTACTTCCGGCTCAGCGCCGACCACCGCCTGCTGTTCGGCGGGCGCGCGAGCTACTCCACCCTGCCGCCGCCCAACCTGCGCGGGGTGATGGCCCGGCGCATGTCCCGCGTCTTCCCGCAGCTGCGCGGCGTGAAGTTCGAGCAGGTCTGGGGCGGCCTGATCGACATCAGCCTCAACCGCGCGCCGCACTGGGGCCGGCTGGGCGACAACGTGTACTTCGCCCAGGGTTTCAGTGGCCATGGCGTGGCGGCCACCGGCCTGGCCGGGCGCGTCATCGCCGAGGCCATTCGCGGCCAGGCCACGCGCCTGGACGCCTTCGCGCGCATCCCGCACCGCGATTTCCCCGGCGGACGCGCCCTGCGCACGCCCCTGCTGGTGGCCGCGATGGCCTGGTACAAGCTGCGCGACGCGCTCTGGTGACCGGCGCCCCGGGGGCTTGACGCCCCGCCCGGCCAGGAGTAGAAAACCATCCGGTTAATTAACCCGATGGTTTCCCGTGTCCGACCGCCTCAACGCCACCTTCGCCGCCCTCGCCGACCCGACCCGGCGCGCCATCCTGGCCCGGCTGATGGCGGGCGAGACCTCGGTGACCGAACTGGCCGAACCCTTCGAGATGAGCCTGCCCGCCGTCTCCAAGCACCTCAAGGTGCTGGAGAAGGCCGGCCTGGTGCAGCGCGGCCGCGAGGCGCAGTGGCGTCCCTGCCGGCTCGATGCCGGCCCCCTGCGCGAGATCACCGACTGGCTCGAACCCTACCGACGGCTCTGGGAGGCCCGCTTCGACCGGCTCGAAGCCTACCTCGCCGAACTGCAATCCACCCCGCCCGGGGCCGCCGCCGGACCGACGCCCGACCCCACGCCCGACCCCGGCGCCGATCCCTGAACGCCCTTGCCGACACCCGTACCCAGGAACCGACCATGGCCATCACCGCGCTCCACCCCTACCTGAATTTCAACGGCAACTGCGAAGCCGCCTTCGCCCACTACGCCCGCGTCCTTGGCGCCACCCCGATGGGAACCTTCCGCTACGGCGACGCGCCGCCCGACCCGGAAGGCGCGGCGCACGCGGACTGCGGCCCGATGCCGGCCGACTTCGGCGACAAGGTGATGAACACCTCGCTGCAGTTGGGCCCGATGCTGCTGATGGGCTCGGACTGCCCGCCGGCGATGTGGAAGGACGGCGGCCAGAACCACACCGTGTCCCTGCTGGTGGACGACCCGGCCGAGGCCGAGCGCCTCTTC
>JAYRTA010000059.1:0-8487 GCA_041919875.1 Arenimonas sp. | reverse complement strand
AACGGGATGCGCGGCTCGTCCGCCACTTCGCGGTAGTAGTGCACCTTGCGGCCGACGCGGTAGGGCGTGTCGGGCGTGATCGGCTGGCCGTCGTCGCCCAGCACGCGGCCGCGCGCCATGCGGTCGAGCCACGCCGCGCGCGGGATCGCCGGAAAGCGAGCGCACAGGCCCTCGAGCACGGTCGCCCACGGGCCCGGGGGCAGCTGCAGCGTGCTGGCGGCGAGGCCATCCTTCAGCGGGGGGCGCATCGGCCGCCGCCTACAGGTCGAACGCCAGCAGGTCGTGGCCCGTCGCCGCGGTCACCACGCGCCGGTACAGCAGGTGGCCGCTGCCGCCATTGGTCAGCACCACCAGGCCGCGCTGGCGCCCGGGGTCGCCCAGCGCGAAGGTCTTGAAGATGCCGGCGTTGCTGCCCGAGTGGTGGATCACCGGGCCGCGCGGCGTGGCCTCGAGGTTCCAGCCCAGGCCCTTGTCGATCCAGCGGCCGGGCAGCGCGATCTGCCGGCTGAGCATCGCCTGCCGCGACGCATCGCTGATCTCCCAGGGCGCGCGCCGCGGGCGCAGCATCAGCGCCAGCAGGCGTGCGTAGTCGGCGGGCGTGGTGCGCAGGCTGGCGGCGGCGTTGGCCATCAGGTCGGCGGCGCTGGTCACCCGGGCCGCGGGGAAACGCGACTGCACCTCGGGCAGGGCGCGCGCGGCGTCCTCGTAACGCCAGGCCGCCAGCGGCTTGCCCTCGCGATCGGCCACCGCCTGCGCCGCGGTCCAGTGTTCGCGCAGGCCCTGCCGCGGCGGTCCGGGCGTGTCGTCGTCCAGGGCCCGGTGGCCCCGGGCCGACCGCGCCGCCATTTCCGCACTCCAGGCATAACTGCTGTCGCGCAGGCCGGCGGGGCCGGACAGCAGGCGCTGCAGGGTCTGGTCCAGGCTCTCGCCGGTCAGCGCCTCCACCGCCAGCTGCAGCCAGACGAAGGCCTCGCCGGAATAGTCGATGCGCGTGCCGGGCGCCACCGCCGGTTGCAGGGCCTGCGTGGCCGGGTCGGCGCGCCAGTTGGGCAGGCCGGTGGTGTGGCGCAGGACGTCGCGCACGGTGATGCGCTCGTTCCAGGGATGCGCGGCCACGTAGTCGGGACGGTGGTAGCGCACCAGCGGCGCATCGAGCCCCAGCACGCCCTGGTCCACCAGCTGCATGGCCAGGTAGGCGAACACCGGTTTGCTCAGCGACGCGGCCTCGAACAGCGTGTCCTCCGACGCCGGCGTGCCCGTCACGGCATCGGCCAGGCCGACGGTGCGCGCCCAGGCCAGCTCGCCGCCCTCGACCACCGCCAGGCCGAGGGCGGGCACGCGCAGCGCCTGCATCAGGCGTGGCAGGTCGGCGAGGAAGGTGTCCGAGGGAATCCACGCGGCCCTGTCGTCGCCGCCGACGGCACCGACCCAGGCCGGCGTGATGGCCATGGCCAAGGCTGGCAGGGCGGTGGTCTTCAACCATTGCCGGCGGCCGGGGGAATGCAGGCGCGTCGTCACGGGCCGGCACTCCACCCGGTATTCCGGCTCCGTGCGGCCAGGAGCATCATTCGCCTGCGTGCAGGGCCCGGGTCAGCCGCGCCGCGCCGCTTCGATGGTGGCGATGTCGATCTTGCCCATCGTCATCATCGCCTCGAATACGCGCTTGCGGACCGCGGGGTCCGGGTCGGCCATGGCCTGCGTGAGTACGCGCGGGGTGATCTGCCAGTTCAGGCCCCAGCGGTCCTTGCACCAGCCGCAGGCGCTGGGCTGGCCGCCGTTGTCGATGATCGCGTGCCAGAAGCGGTCGGTTTCGGCCTGGTCCTCGGTCGCCACCTGGAAGGAGAAGGCTTCGGTCTGCGGGAAGATCGGGCCGCCGTTGAGGCCCAGGCAGGGCAGGCCCAGCACGGTGAACTCCACCGTCAGCACCTGGCCTTCCTGCCCGCCCGGGAAGTCGGAAGGAGCGTGCTGCACGGCGCCCACCGCGCTGTCGGGAAAGGTGTCGGCGTAGAAGCGGGCGGCCTCGAGGGCGCCGGTGTCGAACCAGAGGCAGATCGTGTTCCTGGCGGTCATGCGGGGTCTCCGGTCCGGGGCGCGGTGCGCGGGTCGGTGAACGCTATCATTGCGCCGGTCCGGATGCCTCCCGCGCCGCCCCCCGAGCCCGCCATGACCGACCTCCGCATCCGCCCAGCCCCCGCCGATGACGCCGCCCGCCTCGCCGACTGGGCTCGGGCCATGGCCTGGGAAACCGAGCACAAGCGCCTGGATCCCGACACCGTGCGCCGCGGCGTCGCCGGCGTGTTCGAGCAGCCCGGCCGCGGCCGCTACTTCATCGCCGAACGCGATGGCGTGCCGGTGGGCACCCTGATGCTCACCTACGAATGGAGCGACTGGCGCGACGGCGACTGGTGGTGGATCCAGAGCGTCTACGTCGAGCCCGCGCACCGCCGCCAGGGCGTGTACGCGGCGCTGCATGCGCACGTGCAGGCGCTGGCGCGCGCCAGCGAGCGCGTGCGCGGCCTGCGCCTGTACGTCGAGCGCGACAACACCCGCGCGCAGCAGACCTACGAAGCCCTGGGCATGGCCGACGCCGGGTACCGGATGTACGAAGCGCCGCTGTCCCGGGCCTGATCACGCCGCCATGGCCCGCGCCCTCGTCTTCGCCACCGAACGCTACGCGGTACCGATCCTGCAGCCGCTGGTGCAGGCGCTGCGCACGGCCGGGCAGGACGTCGCCGCGCTGATGGTGCGCGGCGCCGCCGGCGCGGTGCTGGAGGGCGCCGCGCCGGTGGACGTGCGTGGCGCGGTCGCGCGGCGGCCGACGGCGGTGTACAGCGCCGCCAACGACGTGCCGGGCTTCCTGTCGGGCACCAAGGTGCAGCTCTTCCACGGCTTCAATGTCGAGAAGCGCAGCGATGAACGCGGCCATTTCCGCGTGCGCGGCCAGTTCGACCTGTACTGCACCCAGGGCCCGGCCACCACGGCGCCGTTCCAGGCGCTGGCGCAGCGGCACGGCCACTTCGCGGTGGTGGAGACGGGCTGGCCCAAGCTCGACCCGCTGTTCGCGCCGCACGATGCGGCCGCCGAGGCCCTGCGCGCGCCCGCCGGCGGCCGGCCGGTGGTGATGTTCGCCTCCACCTTCACCGAGCGCCTCAGCGCCGCGCCGCACCTGCTCGAGGCGATCGCCGCGCAGATCGCCCGCGGCGACCGCTACTGGCTGCTCACCCTGCATCCCAAATGCCCGCCGGCGCTGTTCGCGCGCTACCGCGCCCTGGCCGGGCCGAACGCGGCCTTCTTCGAAACCGAGCAGCTGGTCTCGGCCCAGCGTGCGGCCGACGTGCTGCTGGCCGACACCACCTCGGTGGTCAGCGAGTTCGTCGTGCAGCGCAAGCCGGTGGTGACTTTCCGCAATCGCGCGCCCAAGCCGCACATGCTCGATTTCGACGATCCGGCGGCGTTGCCGGCGATGCTCGCGCGCGCCTTCGCGCCCGACGAGGGCCTGCGCCGCGCCATCGCCGACTACGCCGAGGCCATCCATCCCGCCCGCGACGGCCGCGCCAGCGAGCGCGTGATCGCCGCCGTCGCCGCCCTGCAGCGCGGCGAGCTCGGCCCGCTGCGGCGCAAGCCGCTGGCCGGCCTGTGGCGCGACCTGCAGCTGCGACGCGAGCTGGGTTACTGGGGCCGCGGCGCCTGAGCCTTCAGCGCGGGCGGCCCAGTTCGAGCAGGAACACGCCGTCGCCGCCCTCGCGGATGCCGTAGCCGAACAGCAGGGTGCCCAGCCAGGAATCGAAGCCGAAATAGACGCTGGCGTGCAGCTCGTCCTCGCCGTCGTCCAGGTCCTGGCCCACGCCCCAGGTGCGGCCGTATTCCAGCGTGCCGCCCAGCACCGCCGGCCGGTTGAGCACACGGCCCAGCTCATAGGTGTAGCCGGCGTAGGCCAGGCCGTAGTTCTCGGCCAGCACTTCGTTCGGGCGGTAGCCGGCGAAGCGGGTGAGGCCGCCGAGGCGGAAGCCGCTCTGGATCGGGATCAGGTCGTTGCTCGAGACGTGGTAGCGCAGGCCCACGAAGCCCGAGTGCTTGCCGATCAGGCGGGCGTGCAGCAGGTCGAGGTTGTACTGCTCGAAATCGGCGTCCGCGCCCAGCGCGGTGCGCGAGACCAGGGCGCTGGCCACGGCGTAGTTGCCGCGCCGCGGCAGGTAGGGGCTGTCGATCCGGTCGTGGACCAGGCTCAGCTCGGCCTCGCCGATGTCGTAGTCCAGGCCGTCGAGCAGCGGGTCGCCCACCTCCACCCTGGCCTCGCCGAAGCGGCGGCGCAGGGCCAGGGTGGCGGCGCCGTAATTTCCGTACTCGCGGCCCAGCAGCACTTCGCCGCCCCAGTTGGGCGCGCTGTAATTGGCCAGGCGCTCGCCGCCGGCGAACAGGCCGAACTTGGGGCTCTCGTAGGACAGCGCGGCCGTGGCGAACCATTCGCCCTTCACGTCCAGCGGCTGGTACCAGTCCAGCAGCAGGCCCGGTTCGTCGCCCAGCTGCAGCAGGCCGCGCACTTCGCCGCCCAGCGGGTTCATCGGCGCGCGCAGCACGCCCATCCGCAGGTTCACGAAGAAATCGCCGCTGAAGTCGGAGTACAGGCTCAGGCCGGTCTCCAGGTAGTTCGGGCCGCGCGGGTCGGGCTGAACGTCCACCACCAGTACGGTCTTGTCGTCCTCCTGCACCAGGTCGTAGGTCACCAGCGAGAGCGTGTCGAGCGCATAGATCTGGCCGATGTTGCGCTGCAGCCGCTCGGTGTCTAGCGCTTGGCCCAGGGCGATGTCGATGCGCGAAAGCAGGAAGGTGTCGTCGTAATCGCTGTGGTTGTTCAGGCGCACCAGGTCGATCACCGGCGGGCCCGCATCGGGGGCCGGGCGGCTGGCCAGCAGCGCCTCCCGGGCAGGCAAGGGCGGGGCCAGCGCGGCCAGGCGGGCCTGCACCGGCCCGATGCCGTCGCGACCGATCGCCAGGGCGCGGTCCATCTTCTCGAACTCGCCAGTGCCGATTTCCGTGCCCAGCGGCGGGCGCACCAGCACGTCGGCCGCGCCCAGGCTCTCGACCTGGGTGCGGGTGCCGCCCACGGTCATGAAGCCGGTGATCTGGTCCACGATCGAGATCAGGCTGGCGTCGGCGCCGAGTTTCACCAGCGGCGTGCCCACGTCCACCGCGATCACGACGTCGGCGCCCATCGCGCGGGCCACGTCCACCGGCAGCTGGTTGGCCAGGCCGCCGTCCACCAGCACGCGCTCATCGATCACCACCGGCTGGAACACGCCGGGAATGGACATGCTGGCGCGCATCGCCAGCGACAGCTGGCCGCGGTCGTGCACCACGGCCTGGCCGGTGTTGAGGTCGGTGCTGACGGCGCGGAAGGGAATGGGCAGGTCGTCGAAGTGCGCGCGCCGCGCCACCGGCTGGGTGAGGCGTTCGAGCAGCAGCAGCACGCGCTCGCCCGCCAGCAGGCCCGAGCCCAGCTTCACGCCTTCGTTGCCGATGCCGGGCTTTCCGGGCACCAGGGCCAGGTCGTCGTCGCGCTTGCGGCGGAAGGAGCGCTCGGGGCGCTCGAGCCGGTCGCTGAACAGCGTGGCCCACTGCAGCTTGCGCAGCTCGTCCTCGATCTGCTGCGCGCTCATGCCCGAGGCGTACAGGCCGCCCACCAGCGCGCCCATGCTGGTGCCGGCGATGCAGTCCACCGGCACGCCCAGGCGCTCGAGTTCGTGCAGCACCGCCACGTGCGCCAGCCCGCGCGCGCCACCCCCGCCCAGCACCAGGCCGATGCGCGGCCGGTCCTCCGGGCCGCCGCGCAGGCGGCAGGCGGGCGTATCGCCGCTGGCCTCGGTGGCCGCGCGCGCCTGTTCGGCGCGGTCGCGGGCCTGCGGGTTGTCCTGCGCCGCGGCGGGCGCCGCGCACAGGGCGAACAAATGGGAAATGAGCAGGATCGGGAACAGGCGCATGGGGCGTCGGCTGGCGGGGTGAGTGGGAAGACTAGCTGTTCATCCCTGCCGGGGGGCAGCACGGCTTGCATGGACGTCGGGCCGCGCACTCGTCCGGTTCACGACACGTTTCGATTCCAACGGCCCGGTTCTCCCGTCCGCGCGGAGCGCAAGCCATCGGCGAGGATTCCCCGGGTTACTGCACCGACGGCGATGCTCAGTGGTTCAGGCGCGCAGGATCTCGCACGGGTCGCGACCCGCCGGGCAATGGTCGAAGGTGACCGGCAGCCCGTGCGCCTCCAGCACCGCGGCGATCTGCCGCTGGCGCTGCTGGAAGGCCTCGAAGGCGCGGCCCAGGCGCGCCGGGTCGGCATCGCGCGGGGCGAAGCCGCCTTCGGCCCAGGCATCGAGGTCGAGCAGGGCGATGCGGGCGCCGCCGTCGGCCACGCGCACCAGGGGCTCGGGCGGGGCATCGAGCCAGGCCTCGGCGCCGGGCGAATACAGCGCGGCCTCGATCAGCGGCCACAGGGGCGCCAGGCCGGCGTGCTCGTATTGCAGCGCGGTCATCGCGGCGAGGTCGTCGAGCGTCATCAGGCGCGCGTGTTCGACCCGGGCGGCGAAGCCGTCCTGCGCCGCGAGCGCGGTGTCGGCGGCGGCCATGCCGGTGTCGAGCAGCACCTGTTCCATGCGTTCGGCGATCGGCGCCAGGCGTTCCGGATCGCCACGCAGCAGGAAAGGCAGCAGGCGCAGCGGGCCGTCGCCGAGCTGCGGGTCGGGGGCGAGCGCGGGTGGCAGGCCGTCGGCGTCCGCGCCGAAGCCGATCACGCGACCGCCGCCGGCCCCCGGCGCGCGCGCGACCAGGCGCTCGAGTTCGGCATGCAGCGGATGGCCGGGTCGCAGCAGCTCGGCCGGGTCGAACAGGCCGGCCACCAGCGCGAAATCCAGGGCTGCGGCGCCCGGGACGAGTCGGTCGAGGTCGCGCGCCACCTGGGCGGCCAGGTCGCCGGCGCGGGCCGTGGGCAAGGCGGCGCGGCCGGGGCGGGAGCCGGGGGCGAGTTCCAGCGCGAGCGCGCCGAGGCAGCTGAGGGCGGGTCCTGGCATGGGCATACGGTGGCGTCGGGTTATCATCGCCATCATACCCGCCGATACGGACACGGCCGGCCCCGCGGCCGCCGGGCACATGGATTTCAACGATTACAAGGCCTTCTGGAACGACAAGGCGGCGACCCCCGAGGGCGCCCGCATCGCCGTGGACGGCAGCCACGACGAGGCGATCCTGCGCCTGACCGGCGCCTTCACCGCCACCCAGGTGCGCGCGGCGCTGGACCTGTGCCCGTCCGACCACGTGTTCGAACTCGGCTGCGGCGTGGGCCGCATCGGCCGCGAGATCGCCGGCGAGGTCGCGTCGTGGCAAGGCCTGGACATCGCCGAGAACATGCTGGCGGTGGCGGCGCAGCGCCTGGCCGGCGTCGGCCGCTGCGGGTTCCACGCGCTGTCGGGCCCGGCGCTGCCGATGCTGGCCGATGGCTCGATGGACAAGGGTTACAGCGTCGCGGTGCTGTTCCACATGGACAAGGAAGACCTGGTGCTCTACCTGCGCGAGGTGGCGCGGGTGCTGCGGCCAGGCGGCCTGTTTTATTTCGACCACTGGAACCTGTTGCATCCGGTCGGCTGGCGGCGCTTCATGCTGGAAGTCGAGCAGGCGGCGCGGCAGCCCGCGGGCCGGCGCAAGGACGTGGCGCGCAACCAGTTTTCCACCGCGCAGGAGCTGCAGCTCTACGCGCGCGCGATGGGGCTGGCGCCGGTGCTGGTGCTCCAGGGCTCGCCCTGCGTGCAGCTGGTGCTGTGCAAGCCCGGGGGCGCCCCGGGGGCCGAGGAGGCCGAGGAAGCGCGCCTGGCCGCCGTGGCCGGCCGCATCGACTACGGCCGGCAGTGGACCGCCTATTTCGAAGCCATCGTGATCGACGAGGCCACGGGCTCGCCCTGGCGCGAGGTGGTGGCGCGGCTGGCGCCGGCCGCCGCCGACGATCCGGTGGCCAACATGTTCCGGGCCTGGGTGGCCGGCGTCTGGCGCCACCGCCCGGCCTGGGGCCCGGTGCCGCCGGGCCTGCACGTCCCGCCCGAATCCCCGTCACCGGTTTCCGCCTAAGGAGAGTTCCGCATGCGCCCCTCCCGTCGTGTCGCCATCCTGGGCGGCGTCCGCATTCCCTTCTGCCGCAACAACACCGCGTATTTCGACGTGGGCAACCTGGGCATGTCCATCAAGGCGCTGGGCGCGCTGGTGGAGAAGTTCAACCTGCACGGCGAAGTGCTGGGCGAGGTCGCCATGGGCGCCGTGCTCAAGCACAGCAGCGACTGGAACATCGGCCGCGAGGCGGCGCTGAGCTCGGGCCTGTCGCCGCTGACGCCGGGCATCACCCTGCAGCGCGCCTGCGGCACCTCGCTCGACACGGTGATCACGGTGGCGAACAAGATCGCGCTCGGGCAGATCGACGCGGGCATCGGCGGCGGCAGCGACACCACCTCGGAC
>JAYRTA010000058.1:0-8603 GCA_041919875.1 Arenimonas sp. | reverse complement strand
AGGTGCTGGGCTTCATGGGCCTGGAGCGCCACGAAGTGAAGGAAGCGCAGGCCGGCGACATCATCGCCCTGTCGGGCGTCGAGGGCCTGGGCATCTCCGAGACCCTGTGCGACCCGGCCTCGCCCGAGCAGCTGCCGGTGCTGAAGGTGGACGAGCCGACCATCAGCATGACCTTCCAGGTCAATGATTCGCCCTTCGCCGGCACCAAGGACCGCAGCGGCGGCAAGTTCCTCACCTCGCGCCAGCTGCGCGACCGCCTGATGCGCGAGACCCAGCACAACGTGGCGCTGAAGGTCGAGGACACCGGCGATGCCGACAAGTTCAAGGTCAGCGGCCGCGGCGAACTGCACCTGTCCATCCTGATCGAAACCATGCGCCGCGAGGGCTACGAACTGGCCGTGTCGCGCCCCGAGGTGATCATCAAGGACATCGACGGCGTGAAGTCCGAGCCTTACGAATCGCTCGTGGTGGACCTCGAGGAGCAATACCAGGGCGGCGTGATGCAGCGCCTGGGCGAGCGCCGCGCCCTGCTGCAGAACATGGAGCCCGACGGCAAGGGTCGCGTGCGCATGGATTTCATCATCCCGGCGCGCGGCCTGATCGGCTTCCAGACCGAGTTCCGCACCATCACCGCGGGCACCGGCATGCTTTTCCATGTCTTCGACCACTACGCGCCCAAGCAGGACGGCGAGATCGGCCAGCGCCAGAACGGCGTGCTGATCTCCAACGGCCAGGGCCCGTCCCCGGCCTACGCCCAGATCGCCATGCAGGAGCGCGGCCGGCTGCTGATCGAGCCGGGCGAGGAAATCTATGAAGGCCAGATCGTCGGCATCCACGCCAAGGACAACGACCTCACGGTCAATGCCCTGCGCGGCAAGCAGCTGACCAACTTCCGCGCCTCGGGCACCGACAAGGACGAGGGCCTGATCCCGTCGATCAAGTTCTCGCTCGAGCAGGCGCTGGAGTTCATCGACGACGACGAACTGGTCGAGATCACCCCGGTCGCCATCCGCCTGCGCAAGAAGCTGCGCACCGAAAACGACCGCAAGAAGGCCTCGCGCGCCGGCTGAGCCCCGGGCACCGGTCCGCGACCATGGGTCCCGAGCTCTGGCTGCTGACCGGGCTCGCGGGCTTTGCCGCCGGCCTGCTCGACAGCATCGTCGGCGGCGGCGGGCTGATCCTCACGCCGGCGATGCTCAACCTGCATCCCGGTTTGCAGATCCTGCAGACCATCGCGACCCAGCGCACCAGTTCATTGCTCGGCACCAGCGTGGCCGCCTGGAACTACTTCCGCCACGTCGCGGTGGAGCGGCGCATCGTGGTGCCCGCGCTGATCGCGGCGCTGCTGGCCTCGGCGGTCGGCGTGCAGTTCGCGCGCCGGCTCGATCCCGATCTGCTCAAGGGCGTCGTGCTGGCCCTGTGCGTGCTGCTGGCCGTCTACACCGTGCTTCGCCGCGACCTGGGCCAGCGCGAGGACCGCCGCTTCGCCCCGGCGCGCGAAGCCTGGGCCGCGGCGGGCGTCGGCGCCGCCTGCGGCTTCTACAACGGACTGATCGGGCCGGGCACGGGCACCCTGCTGGTGTTCGCCTTCGTCAGCGTGCTGGGCCTGGATTTCCTGAAGTCCTCCGCGGTGTCCAAGTCGACCAATGTGGCGGCCGACGTGAGTTCGTGGACGGTGCTGGCCCTGGCCGGCTACGTGGTGTGGCTGCTGGCGATCCCGCTGGTCATCGGCAACATGCTCGGGAGCTACGTCGGCAGCAAGCTGGCGATCCGGCGCGGCGACCGCTTCATCCGGGCGGTCTTCCTGGCCGTCGTCGTGGCCCTGGTCGCGCGCCTGGCCTGGGACCTGGCGCGCTGAGGCCGACCTCACGCGCGGGCCACGCCCGGCGCGACTAGACTCCGGCGCAGTCCCCCGGGGAACCACCGTCATGCGTCCTGCCGCCCTGCCCTTGCTGCTCGTCCTGGCCGCCTGCGCACCCGCGCCGGAGCCGGCGCCGGATGCGACGCCCGATGCCATCACCGCCGGCGGGGCGCAGCCCTCCGCCCTCGATGTAGCCGAGCTCGACGTCGCCACCGCCTCGGCGCGCCTGGCCGCGGGCGAACTCAGCTCGCGCGCGCTGGTGCAGGCCTACCTCGAGCGCATCGCGGCGATCGACGACACCGGCCCCCGCCTCAACGCCGTGATCGAGATCGCGCCCGATGCGCTGGCCCAGGCGGATGCCCGCGACGAAGAGCGGGCGGCAGGCAAGGTGCGTGGCCCGCTCCATGGCATCCCCGTGCTGGTGAAGGACAACGTGGACGTGGCCGGCCTGGTCAATTCGGCCGGCTCGCTGGCATTGGCCGGGCACCGCCCGACCCGGGACGCGTTCCTGGTCGCGCGCCTGCGCGACGCCGGTGCCGTGGTGATCGGCAAGACGAACCTGAGCGAATGGGCCAACTTCCGCTCGACCCGCTCCGTCTCCGGCTGGAGCAGCCGGGGCGGGCTGACCCGCAACCCCTATGCGCTCGACCGCAGCGCCTGCGGCTCGAGTTCAGGCACAGGCGCGGCCATCGCCGCCAGCCTCGCCACGGTCGGCATCGGCACCGAGACCGATGGCAGCATCCTCTGCCCCGCCGCGGTCAATGGCCTCGTGGGCCTCAAACCCACCGTGGGGTGCGTGAGCCGCGACGGCATCATCCCGATCTCCATCTCGCAAGACACCGCCGGCCCGATGGCGCGCACCGTGGCCGACGCCGCGGCCCTGCTGCAGGCGATCTCGGCCCCCGACCCGAGCGACCCGGCAGCCCGCGGCGAGGCCGGCATGGATTACCTGTCGGGACTGCGCCCGGATGCGCTGGCCGGCAAGCGCGTCGGCGTGCTGCGGCAGGCCATGGGCGTGCATCCGGAGGTGGACGCCGCGATGGAGCGGGCGATCGAGGCCATGCGCGCCGCCGGCGCCGAGGTGGTCGATCCGGTGGAGATCGCGACCTGGCGCGAATGGCGTGCTGCCGAGTTCGAGGTCCTGCTCTACGAGTTCAAGGACGGCCTGGACCGCTACCTGGCGGATGGCGCGGCGCCCGTGGGGTCGCTGGCGGAGTTGATTTCCTGGAACCAGGCCAACGCCGGGCGGGCCATGCCCTGGTTCGGGCAGGAGCTGCTGCAACAGGCCCAGGCCAAGGGCCCGCTCACCGAGCCTGCCTACCTGCAGGCGCGGACCGATGCCCGTCGCCTGGCAGGGGAACAGGGCCTGCTGGCGACCTTGGCCGCCCATCGGCTGGACGCGATCGTCGCCCCCACCACGGGCCCGGCCTGGCCCATCGACCCGGTGCTGGGCGATCGCTCCGGCGGGGCAAGCTACGGCGTCGCCGCGGTCGCCGGCACGCCCAGCCTCACCGTGCCGATGGGCGAGATCCGCGGCCTTCCGATCGGCCTGGCCTTCCTGGGCCCGCCGGACGGCGAGGCCGCCCTGCTGGCGATGGGCTTTGCCTTCGAGCAGGCGACGCGGGCGCGCACACCGCCGACCTACCGGGCCAGCGTGCTGGCCGACTGAGGCGACGGCTCAGGCCGGGGTTGGCGCCGCCAGCTGGGCCTGTTTGCGCACGATCAGCATCGCGATTTCGAGCGACTGCTCGTAGTTCAGGCGCGGATCGACCGTGGAGCGGTAGGCGCGCTCGAGGTCGGCGTCGGTGAGTTCGCGGGCGCCACCGGTGCATTCGGTGACATTCTCGCCGGTGAGCTCAAGGTGCACGCCGCCGAGGCGGGTGCCCGCCGCCGCATGCAGTTCGAAGGAGGCCTCGAGTTCGCCGCGGATGTTGTCGAAGCGGCGGGTCTTAAAGCCATTGCTCGTGCTTTCGGTGTTGCCGTGCATGGGGTCGCAGATCCACAGCACGCGCCGGCCTTCGCGTCGCATCGCGTCGAGCAGGGGCGGCAGGCGTTCGCCAATCTTGGCCGCCCCCATGCGGTGGATGAAGGACAGACGGCCCGGTTCGTTCTCGGGGTTGAGGACGTCGGCCAGGCGCAGCAGCTGCTCGGGCGTCACCGAGGGTCCGATCTTCACCGCGACCGGATTGCGCAGGCCGCGGAAGTACTCCACGTGGGCGCCATCGAGGGCGGCCGTTCGCATGCCGATCCAGGGGAAGTGGGTCGAGAGGTTGAACCAGCCCCACTGCCGGGGAACCTGGCGCGTGAGCGACTCTTCGTAGGGCAGCAGCAGCGCCTCGTGCGAGGTGTAGAAATCGGCGCGATTGAGGTTGTGCAGGGCTTCGCCGGAGATGGTTTCCATGAACCGCACCGCGTCGCCGACGGCGGCGACCATGCGCTGGTACTCCTCGGCCAGGGGCGAGTGCCCGACC
The DNA here is from genome assembly GCA_041919875.1 of Arenimonas sp. Lineage (GTDB taxonomy): Bacteria > Pseudomonadota > Gammaproteobacteria > Xanthomonadales > Xanthomonadaceae > Arenimonas. The sequence continues at coordinate 4,271 of JAYRTA010000058.1, read as the reverse complement.
CAGCCCAGGTCCCAGTACTCGGGATGGTGCAGGTCGGCGAAGCCGCCGTCGACGAGGGCGCGCACGAAGTTCATCGTCATGGCCGACCGGGCGTGGCCCTTGACCATCCGGCGCGGGTCCGGCGCGCGGGCCGCGGCGCTGAACTCGGGCTGGTTGATGAAATCGCCGCGGTAGCTGGGCAGGGTCACGCCACCGCGCTCTTCCAGGTCGGCCGAGCGCGGCTTGGCGTACTGGCCGGCGAACCGGCCCACCCGCACCACGGGCAGGCGCAGGCCATGCACCAGCACCAGGCTCATCTGGAGGAGCACCTTCAGCCGGTTCGACACCAGGCCGGACTCGCAATCGGCGAAGGACTCGGCGCAGTCGCCGCCCTGGAGAAGGAAGCGGCGGCCATCCTGGGCCTCGGCGAGTTGCTTCTTGAGCGCGAGGATCTCCCAGGACGTCACCAGCGGCGGCAGTCGGCGGAGCTCGTCGAGGACGCCGGCCAGCGCGTCGGCGTCGGGGTAGACCGGCTGCTGCGCGGCGTCGCGGCCGCGCCAGCTCGCCGGCGCCCAGTCGGGAGCGACGGAAACAGGCTGCAGGCTGCGGTCAGGGGCGCTCATGGGACGGTACGGACTTCGTGCTGGGAAGGGACCGGCAGTCTGCCACAGCGCCGCGCAGGCAGGCGTGAGCCTGGCCGGAGCGCAGGAGCCTCAGCGGCGGCGCAGGCCCGCCCAGAGGGCGCCCAGGCCGAGCCCGACGAACCAGAAAAGCGTCCACCAGGGCATGGAAAGGCCCAGGAAGGTCCAGTCGACCTTCGCGCATTCGCCCGAGCCCTCCAGCACCTTGGCCAGGGCATCGAAGGCCCCGAAGGCTTCGACCATGTAATCCAGGCCCATGCTGTTGCACAGCGGGACGTCCGAGGGCGGCAGGGACTGCAGCCACACGTGGCGGCCAGCGATTCCGGCACCTCCGGCGGCCGCGGCGAAGGCGAGCAAGCCGTAGACCGCCCGGCCCACGCGCCCCGAGGGGCCATGGAGCGCACCCGCCAGGAACACCAGGCCCATGGCCGCGAAGGCGATGCGCTGGAGCACGCAGAGCGGGCACGGGAGCAGCAGCATGCCGAACTGGGCATAGAGGGCAAACGCCAGCAGCCCGGCGCAGGCGAGGAAGCCTGCCAGGCACTGGGCGCGGAAGTTCCACTGGAAGGGATTGGCCTGCATGTTCGCTCCTGGTGCCCGGCAGCCTACAGGACCGCGGGGGGCGGCATTGGTTCCGTCGCCCCAAAAACGAACCCCGGCCGGGGCCGGGGTTCGTTGGTTCAACGCGGTGCGGGATTACTCGGCCGCTTCGGCCGCCTGGGGGCGGTCGACCAGCTCGACGTAGGCCATCGGGGCGTTGTCGCCCGGGCGGAAGCCGCACTTGAGGATGCGCAGGTAGCCGCCGGGACGGGCCTGGTAACGCGGGCCGAGTTCGACGAACAGCTTGCCCACGGCTTCCTTGTCACGCAGGCGCGACATGGCGAGGCGGCGGTTGGCGACGCCGTCGGTCTTGCCGATGGTGATCAGCGGCTCCGCGACGCGGCGCAGCTCCTTGGCCTTGGGCAGGGTGGTGCGGATGAGCTCGTGCTTGATCAGCGAGGCAGCCATGTTGCTGAACATCGCTTCGCGATGGGCGCTGGTGCGGCTGAACTTGCGGCCGGATTTCTGGTGGCGCATGGTCGTGTTTCCTTAAGTGAATTCCGGGCTCAGCCCAGCATGCCCTGCTGCAGGCCGGCCGGCGGCCAGTTCTCCAGCTTCATGCCGAGGGAAAGGCCGCGCTGGGCGAGGACTTCCTTGATCTCGGTGAGCGACTTCTTGCCCAGGTTCGGGGTCTTGAGCAGCTCGACCTCGGTACGCTGGATCAGGTCGCCGATGTAGTAGATGTTCTCGGCCTTGAGGCAGTTGGCCGAGCGCACGGTCAGCTCGAGGTCGTCGATCGGGCGCAGCAGCACCGGATCCACGCCCGTGGCCGAGGCCTTGGCCGGGCCGCGGTCGCGCTGGGTGAAGTCACCGAAGACCGACAGCTGGTCGGTGAGGATGTCGGCCGCGGTGCGGATGGCATCCTCGGCGTCGATCGTGCCGTTGGTCTCGATCTCCAGGACCAGCTTGTCCAGGTCGGTGCGCTGCTCGACGCGGGCCGCCTCGACGGCGTACGCGACGCGGCGGACCGGCGAGAAGGTCGCGTCCAGGACCAGTCGGCCGATGGCGCGGGACTCCTCGTCCGGACGGCGGCGGTCGGCCGCCGGCTGGTAGCCGAAGCCACGCTCGATCTTCAGGCGCATGTTCAGCGCCGTGTCCTTCGTCAGCGTGCAGATCACGTGGTCGGGATTGATGATCTCGACGTTGTGGTCGGTCTTGATGTCGCCGGCGGTGACGACGCCAGGACCCTTCTTCTGCAGCGCCAGCGTGGTGTGGTCCACGTTGTGCATGCGGATAGCGACGTCCTTGAGGTTGAGCAGGACTTCGAGCACGTCCTCCTGCAGGCCCTCGACGGTGGTGTACTCGTGCAGGACGCCGTCGATCTCGACCTCGGTGATCGCGAAGCCGGGGATCGAGGACAGCAGCACGCGACGCAGGGCGTTGCCCAGCGTGTGGCCGTAGCCGCGCTCCAGCGGTTCGATGACCACCTTGGCGCGGTTGGAACCGAGGCGTTCGATGTGCGGGCCGCGCGGACGCAGCACCTGGGTTGCGGTAACCGTCATTGTCAAGTTGTCTCCATGGAGGATTACTTCGAGTACAGCTCGACGATCAGCGCTTCGTTGATGTCAGACGGCAGGTCGGCGCGGTCGGGGACCGCCTTGAACACGCCGGCGAACTTCTTGGCATCGACCTCGCACCAGCTCGGGACCAGGTCCATCTGCTGGGAGAGGGTCAGCGCTTCCTGCACGTTGAGGTGCTTCTGCGCGCGCTCGGTGAGGGCGATGCTGTCGCCGGCCTTGACCTGGTAGGACGGCAGGTTGACGGCCTTGCCGTTCACCAGCACGCCCTTGTGCGACACCAGCTGGCGGGCCTGCGGACGGGTGACCGCGAAGCCCATCCGGTAGACCACGTTGTCCAGGCGCTGTTCGAGCATCTGGAGCAGGGTCTCGCCGGTGTTGCCCTTCTTGTTCGAGGCCTTCTTGTAGTAATTGCGGAACTGGCGCTCCAGCAGGCCGTAGATGCGCTTGACCTTCTGCTTCTCGCGCAGCTGGGTGGCGTAGTCGGACAGCTTGCCCTTCTTGGCGACGGCGCCGTGCTGGCCCGGCTTCTGCTCGAGCTTGCACTTGGAGTCGATGGCGCGGGCCGGCGACTTCAGGGAGAGGTCGGAGCCTTCGCGGCGGGCGAGTTTGCAGGTGGGACCGATGTAACGAGCCATGTGATTAGTCTCCTGTTCCCGTTAGACGCGGCGCTTCTTCGGCGGCCGGCACCCGTTGTGCGGGATCGGGGTGACGTCGATGATGTTGGTGATCTTGTAGCCGACGGCGTTCAGCGAACGCACGGCGGATTCGCGACCCGGGCCCGGGCCCTTGATGCGCACTTCCAGCGTCTTCACGCCGTAGTCGAGGGCGGCCTTGCCGGCCTTCTCGGCGGCGACCTGGGCCGCGAACGGGGTCGACTTGCGGGAGCCGCGGAAACCCGCGCCGCCCGAGGTCGCCCACGACAGGGCGTTGCCCTGGCGGTCGGTGATCGTGACGATGGTGTTGTTGAAAGACGCCTGGACGTGGGCGATGCCGTCGGTGACGACTCGCTTGATCTTCTTCTTGGTCTTGACTGCCGGCTTGTTCATTGGGCGTCCTTACTTCTTGATCGCCTTGCGCGGTCCCTTGCGGGTGCGGGCGTTGGTGCGGGTGCGCTGGCCGCGCATCGGGAGGCCGCGACGATGGCGCAGGCCGCGGTAGCAGCCCAGGTCCATGAGGCGCTTGATCGACATGCCCACTTCACGGCGCAGGTCGCCCTCGACGACGTACTTCGCCACCTCGGCGCGGATGCGCTCGATCTCGGGCTCCGACAGGTCGCGGATCTTGGTGGACGAGACGACGCCGGCCGCCTCGCAAACGAGCTTCGACCGGGTACGGCCAATGCCAAAGATACTCTGCAGGCCCACCCAGACATGCTTCTGGACAGGCAGGTTGACACCCGCAATGCGCGCCATGAGGCGATCTCCAAACTGTATTGAGCGCAGTGAATCGGAAATTGTACTAGGGCTTGGTGTTCATTTGTAGCCCCCCGGGACCTGGGTCCCGGGAAGCCCGGCATGGGGAGTGTGCCCAT
>JAYRTA010000057.1:0-8644 GCA_041919875.1 Arenimonas sp. | reverse complement strand
AACGTCCAGAACTGAGGACGCAACGCTGTCGGCAGTACCCGAAGCCCGGCCTCGTGCCGGGCTTCGTTTTTCCGGACTCCGGGACGCCGGTTCGTGACGGACCTCGCACGCCGCGGTGGGCAAGCATTCACCCAGGCGCTAAGCTGCGCGCACCCCCCGTTACCTGCTGGTGCACGATGATCCGCAAGATCCTGCTGCTCGCCTTGTTCTCCCCGGCCCTGGCCGCCGCCACCGACCTGGCCTGCGGCAGCGCCCCAACCGCCGCCCTGCCGGCCTCGATCCCGGTGCCGGAGATGGCGGCCGCTGCCCTGGCCTCGCCGGCGCGCGACTGCAGCCGCCTCACCGCCCTGGCCTTCATCGAGCGCAGCCGACGGCCCGTACCGCCGCCCGCACCGGCCCAGCGTCCGGCCCCGCCGGCGCCCGGCCAGGTCGCGCAGCAGCCTGGGGGCTATGTCCCGAAGACCAAGGACGACAACACGCCCTGGCGCTTCGACATGAACCAGAACGGCCGCCGCATGACCGCGGAGGAGTTCGACGCCTGGATGAAGGCCAAGGGCATCCGCGTCGCCACCGGCCGGCCCAACGAAGCCGCCCCCGCGGAAGCCGCACCGGCAGCCGCGGCGCCGGCGTCTTCCGGCGACTGAGCGCCGCGGGCGCGCCTCAGTCCGGGCGCGCGAAACGGTAGTGCGCCACCAGCCACTGGTGGCCGCCCTGGTAGCCGAAGAGCTCGGCACAGGCCATCCAGAACATCCGCCAGCGCTGGTTCCAGCGCGAGGCCTCGGCCGGGCCATAGGCTTCCGTCAGCACCTGCATCACCTCGGCGGCGTGCCGGTCCTGGTTGGCGAGCCAATGGTTGGCGGTCTTTTCGTAGTGCGTGCCGGGCAGCAGCCAGCGTTGCTCCAGCCGCAGCGCTTCCTGGAAGTGCAGCAGCGTGTCCGCCGAGGGCATCAGGCCGCCGGTGAAGAAGTAGCGCCCCATCCAGTTGTCTTCGCCCTCGGTCTCGAACGGGTACATGAGCGAGCGGTGCGCGAAGATGTGCACGAACAGCTTGCCGCCCGGCGCCAGCCAGCCGGCGATGTTGCCCAGCAGGTGCCGGTAGTTGCGCATGTGCTCGAACATCTCGATCGAGACGCAGCGGTCGAAGCCCGACGCCGGCAGCGAGAGCCGGTTCACGTCGCAGGTCAGGATCTCGACATTGCCCAGGCCGCGGCGCGCGGCTTCGGCGAGGATGTGTTCGCGCTGCGTGCGGGAGTTGGACACGCCCGTGATGCGCGCGCCCGGGTAGCGCTGCGCCATCCACAGCGTCAGCGAACCCCAGCCGCAGCCCAGTTCCAGGATGCGCTGGCCATCGGCCAGCCCGGCGCGTTCGCCATAGAGCGCCAGCATGGCTTCTTCGGCCTGGTCCAGGTCCTCCGCGCCGGTCGGGTAGTAGCAGCTGGAGTACTTGAGGCGCTTGCCCAGGCACAGTTCGAAGAACCGGGTCGGCACTTCGTAGTGCTGGCTGTTGGCGGCGTCGGTCTCGATCGCGATCGGGCTGGCCCGCAGCTCTTCGAGCAGGCGGCGGAAACGCGCATCGGCCAGGACCAGGTCGTCGGCGCCTTCGTCGCGCAGTCGCTGCGCGCACAGGCGGCGGATGCCGAGGCGGATCAGGGCATCGGGCAGCAGCCCGCGCTCGCTCAGGTCGATCAGGGACATCGGGGACTCCGTGGCGGTGCGAATCTGAGGGATGGGCGTCAGCGACGCGGCGGCCAGGGGAAGAAGGCGCTGACCTCGCGCTGGTAGCGCGCGTAGTCCTCGCCGCGCGAACGCAGGGACTGCGCTTCGGTCCAGGGAATGCCGCTGACGCGGTAGAGGAAGGCGAACATCAGCACCGGGCCCACCAGGGTCCACCAGAACAATCCGCCGCCCACGGCCAGCAGCACGTAGGCGAACCAGTGCAGCCATTCGAAGAAGTAGTTCGGGTGCCGCGACCAGGCCCACAGGCCGACGCGGCAGGTGCGGCCGCGATTCGCGGGGTCGGCGCGGAACGCGGCCAGCTGGCGGTCGGCGATGGTCTCTCCGGCCATCGCCACCAGCCACGCCAGCACCGCCGCCACCACCCAGGCATCGGGCGTCGCCTTGTCCTGGCTGGCCGCGGCCACGAAGGGCAGGGCGAACAGCGCCACCACCACGGCCTGGCCCTGGAAGAACACGAAGTAGCGCCAGCGCGATGTGCCCCAGGCGCCGCGCAGGGCGCGGTACCGGCCGTCCTCTTCCTCGTTGAGCACGCGATGCAGCAGGTGCAGGCACAGCCGCGCGCCCCAGACGCCACCGAACAGCGCCACCAGGCCCCGCGCCATCGGCGAGCCATCGGCCACCAGTCCGACGAACAGCGCGGCCGCGGCCATCAGTCCGGCCCAGCCGACGTCGACGAAGCCCAGGTTGCGCACGCGCATCGAGAAGGCATAGAGCGCCGCCATGCCCACCGCGGCGCCCAGCCAGGTCCAGGCCAGTACGGTCCAGGCGCTCATGCGGTCGCCCGCCGACGGTCCGCCGGGCGCGCCGTGCCCAGGCGCTCGTCCAGCGCGAACAGCGCCGGCAGCGCCAGGGCCCAGCCCAGGGCCAGCGCCGCCATCACCCAGGCGACGGGCGCGCCGAAAGTGACGGCATCGAAGGCGCCGGCGGCCGAGCCGTAGGCCAGCGGCCCGCCCACCGCGCCGAACACCGCCGCCAGCGCCGGACGCCCGCGCAGGAAGTCCATCGAATGGTTCAGCGTCAGCGCGAAGCCGGCCCAGAGCGCGGCGATCCACACCGGCGCCGCCCAGGTCCAGGGCCAGGGCTGGGCGTACACGAGCCAGCCCGAGGCGGCGAACAGGCTGTCGAAACCGACGCCCAGCACCAATGCGATCGCCAGCATGCGCAGGTCGTCGCGCGCGCGGCCGCCGAAGGCCAGCATGGCCGCGACGAAGGCGGCGGCGGCCAGGGGCCCGGCCCAGGCCATGCCGGCGCCCGCGCCGGCGATGCAGGCCAGCCAGGTCGCCTGGAAGCCCGCCACGTTGCCCACCAGCCGCCAGGTCCGGGCGGACATCACGCGGCCTCGGGCGCCGGCAGGTACTGCGGGCGGCGATTGCCCGGCCGCGCGAACAGCAGCTGCACGTCGCCGATCGAACGCTCCAGGAACCCGCCTTCGCAGTAGGCCAGGTAGAACTCCCAGAGCCGGATGAAGCGCTCGTCGTAGCCCAGCGCGCGCACCTCGGGCAGCCGGCCCATGAAGCGCTCGCGCCAGGCGCGCAGGGTCAGGGCGTAGCTCGGGCCGATGTCCTCGAGGTTGAGCAGGCGCAGGTCGCTGGCCCGTGCGGCCGCGCCGGCCAGGGCGCTGACGCTGGGAATGAAGCTGCCGGGGAAAACGTGCCGCTTGATGAAGTCCACCGACGCGAGCGCCTGCTCGTAGCGGTGGTCTTCGATGGTGATCGCCTGCACCAGGGCCAGGCCTTCGGGCTTGAGCAGGGCCGCGCACTTGGCCAGGTAGGTCTCGAGGTACTGGTGGCCGATGGCCTCGACCATTTCGATCGAGACGAGTTTGTCGTACTGACCACCCAGGTCGCGATAGTCCTCCAGCAGCACGGTGATCCGGTCGGACAGCCCGGCCGCGGCGATGCGCTCGATCGCCAGCGCATGCTGCTCCTTCGAGATGGTGGTCGTGGTGACCCGGCAGCCGAAGCGCGAGGCCGCGTGCAGGGCCAGGCCGCCCCAGCCGGTCCCGATCTCCACGAGGTGGTCGCCGGGCTGCAGGTCGAGCTTGCGGCAGATCCGCTCGAGCTTGCGGAACTGCGCCTGCTCCAGGCTTTCGTCGGCGTCGGCGTAGATGGCCGAGGAGTACATCATCGAATCGTCGAGGAACAGCCGGAACAGCGCATTGCCCAGGTCGTAGTGGGCGGCGATGTTGCGGCGGCTGCCGATGCGGGTGTTGCGGCGCAGGGCATGCCAGCCGCGCAGGGCGAGCCCGCCCAGGCGCGCCAGGCCGGTCTCCATGGCGTCCAGGCGGTCGCGGTTGAGCACCAGCAGGCGCACCAGCGCGACCAGGTCGTCGCAGCGCCACAGGCCGTCCATGTACGCCTCGCCGGCGCCCACCGAGCCCTGCAGGGCGGCGGCCCGGTAGAAGGCCGGATCGAGGACCTCGACGCGCGCCTGCAGCGGGGCGCCGGGTTCGCCGAGCCGGATCTCGCCCAGGCCATCGACCACGTGCAGGCCGCCGCCGCGCAGCTCGCCCAGGGTCGCCAGCAGGCGGTCCCGGAGCAGGCGATCGAGCGCGCCGTAGCGGCCGGCGGCGGCCTCGGGCGGGCTCAGGGTCTCGGCGGGGCTGGACATCAGGAACTCCGGGGCAGGCTATCGGGGTGCGGGTGGAAGGGCAGGCGCTTGAGCCACAGGCGGGCGGCCTGCCAGTAGATGGCCAGGCCGACCCGCGCCGTCATGAAGGGATACCGGAGCAGGCATGAAGCCAGCGTGTTGGCGGTCAGCGGGCGGCGCTCGAGCACCAGGGTCGCATCGAATTCGCGGGCCTCGCCCTCGAACACGTCCATGTGCACGCGCAGCTGCCGGCCCGGTGGCTGCATCGCCCAGCGGTAGCGGCGCGCCATCGCCATGAAGGGCGAGACGTGGAAGGCCTTGTCGAAATCCCAGCGCAGCGAGTCCCCCAGCCGCCCGGCGCGCGAGACCGGCAGCAGGTAGGCATGGCGTTCGCCCCAGGGCGTATTGGTGATCTCGGCGAGCACCCAGTCCAGGGTCTGGCCGTCGTCGGCGTAGCCGTAGTAGAAGCTCACCGGGTTCATCGTCTTGCCGAAGTAGCGGCCGTGGGTGAGCAGGCGGATGGGACCGGTCGGCCGGCGGCCGAGCTCTGCGGCCACCCGCGCGCGCACCGCCGCGTCGATCGACAGCGCGGGGTCGCCGAAATAATCGCTCCGGCGCAGCCAGGCCAGGTTGGGCCGGCCGACCGACCAGAACCAGCGGCCCTGGAACACCCGGTCCAGCTCGGCCAGGTCGAGCCAGAGCTGGAAGATGCGGTAGCGGAACGCGTGCGCCCGCGGCCGGTGCCGCCGGTGCCGCACCCAGCCCTCGTAGATCGCCGACTGCATCACCATGCCGAACCCAGCGCCCGCGCCACCTCGATGCCGCTGCGCAGGCCATCCTCGTGGAAGCCGAAGCCCCAGTAGGCGCCGGCGTACCAGGTGTTGCGCACGCCGTTGATCTCGCCGCGGCGGCCCTGCGCGGCGACGCTGGCGCGGGTGTAGACCGGATGGTGGTACTGCATGCGCGCCAGCACGCGCGCCGGGTCGATCTCCCGCGCGCGGCCCAGCGTCACCACGAAGGGATCGCGCGATTCCAGTGACTGCAGCTGGTTCATGCAGTAGCTCACCGTGCAGGGCTGGCCGGCGCCCGCCGGTACGTAGGCGTTCCAGGCCGCCCAGGCGCGGCGGTTGCGCGGCAGCAGGCGGGCATCGGTGTGCAGCACGGTTTCATTGGCCTGGTAGGGGATCGCACCCAGGATGTCGCGCTCGGCCGGGCTGGGGTCGGCCAGCAGGGCCAGGGCCTGGTCGGAATGGCAGGCCAGCACCACCTGGTCGAAATGCTCTTCGCCGTCGTCCGTGCGCAGCCAGGCGCCGGCGTCGTCCCGGTGCAGCGAGCGCACCGGCCGCGACAGCCGCACCTGCGCCCGCCAGTCGCGCCGGATCGCCTCGAGGTAGCTGGACGAACCGCCCGTCACCACCCGCCAGGGCGGGCGGTCCTGCACCTGCAGCATGTGGTGGTTGTCCATGAAGCGCACCAGGTACTTCGCCGGGAATTCGAGGATGCCCTCCAGCGGAGACGACCACAGCGCCGACGCCATCGGCACCAGGTGGTCTTCGATGAACAGCCGGCCGTAGCGGCCGCGCTCGAGGTATTCGCCCAGCGAGGGATCGTCGGCGCCCCCCGCCAGCAGCGCCGGTGCCTCGCGGTAGAAGCGCAGGATGTCGCGCAGCATGCCCCAGAAGCGCGGCGACACCAGGTTTCGACGCTGGCAGAACAGCCGGTCCAGGTCGGTGGCGTTGTACTCCAGGCCGCTGCGCGCGTCCTGCACGCCGAAGCTCATCGTGGTCGGCTGGGACAGCACGCCCAGTTCGTCGAACAGCCGGGTGAGCAAGGGGTAGTTGGCCGCGTTGAACACGATGAAGCCCGAATCCACCGCGTAGCGGCGTCCGTCCTGCTCGACCGAGTGGGTGTGGGTATGCCCGCCCAGCCGCGCCTCGCGTTCGAACAGCACCACCTCGTGCTGCTTCGACAGGCGCCAGGCCGCGCCGAGCCCGGCGATGCCGCTGCCCACCACCGCGATCCTCATGCGTGCTCCCGGCGCGCATGGCGCAGGGCGGCCGGCACGGGCCGAAGGTCGCGCACCAGTCCCAGCCAGGCCATCAGCCGCAGGCCCAGGTAGGTCAGGTCCAGTTCCCACCAGGCGAAGCCCTGCCGCGCCGACCCCGGGAAGTGGTGGTGGTTGTTGTGCCAGCCCTCGCCGAAGGTCAGCAGGGCCAGCAGGGCGTTGTTGCGGCTGTCGTCGCGCGTGGCGAAGCGCCGGCTGCCCCAGCGGTGCGCCAGCGAATTGATGGTCACGGTGACGTGGAACAGCACCACCGTGGACACGAAGAAGCCCCAGACCAGCAACTGCGGGCCGTTCGTGCCCCAGTGTGGCCGCGCCACCGCCAGCCATTGGCCCAGGCCGAACAGCGCCGCGGCCAGGGCCACCGGCACCAGCACGTCGAAGCGGTCGAGCAGGCGCAGCTCGGGGAACCGCGCCAGGTCGGGCACGGCGTCGAGCCGGGTGGCGAAGCCGCGCCGGGTCAGGAACCAGCCCATGTGGCTGCGCCAGAAGCCGTGTCGCGGCGAGTGGATGTCCTGCTCGGTGTCGGCGTGGCGATGGTGGTGGCGGTGGTGCGCCGCCCCCCCCACCCGGCCCCGCTGCACCGAGGCGGCGCCCAGGACCGCGAAGGCGAACTGCACCGGCCGCGAGGTGCGGAAGGCCTTGTGGGAGAAATAGCGGTGGTAGAAGCCGGTGATGGCGAACATGCGCGCGGCATAAAGCACCACCGCGGTCCAGAACGCGAACCAGCTGAAGCCCACGAACAGCACGCCCAGGCAGGCCAGGTGCAGGCCGACGAAGGGCAGCACGCGCAGCCAGTCGATGCGGTCGGGGTCGCCCGCCGCGTCCGGTGCGGCCGAGGTGTCGAACCAGAGCGCGACCGCGCGCAGCGTGCGCCGCAGGGACGAGGGCGCCGCGGGGCCTGCGGCGGGATCGGGGGGCATCTCGGACATGCCGCTATGCTCCGGGCCGCGCGGTGATGGGTCGGTGAACCGCCCGGCGGGGCGCCCGGGCGCGCCCGCGGACTAGCCCGGGGGCGCGGGCCTGCGCCATGCTTCCCGCATGCCGCGCAGACCCCCCGCCCCGGATTCGCCGCCCGCGCGCCACGGCATCGCGCGCGTGCTGTCCAAGCAGGGCGTGTGCTCGCGCACCCTTGCCGCGGCCTGGGTCGTCGCCGGGCGGGTGGCGGTGAACGGGCGGATCGTGCGCGACCCGGAGTTCCCGGTCCGTCAGGGCGTCGACGCGATCGCGGTCGATGGCCGACCCCTGGCCGCGCAAGCGCCGGTCTACCTTGCGCTCAACAAGCCGCGCGGCCTGGTCACCACGGCCAGCGACGAGCGCGGCCGCGACACCGTCTACCGTTGCCTCGAGGGCGCCGGACTGCCCTGGCTGGCGCCGGTCGGTCGCCTCGACCAGGCCAGCGAAGGCCTGCTGCTGATGAGCAACGACCCGGCCTGGGCCGCGGCGATCACCGACCCGGCGACCGGTCCGGACAAGACCTACCACGTGCAGGTGGACGCCGTGCCCGACGCGGCCACCCTGTCGGCCCTGCAGGCCGGCACCGTGGACGCCGGCGAACGCCTCACGGCCAAGGCGGCAGACCTGCTGCGCACGGGCGGCAAGACCGCCTGGCTGGAAATCGTCCTCGACGAGGGCCGCAACCGGCAGATCCGCCGCCTGCTGGCCGCGCACGGCCTCGGGACGCTGCGCCTGGTGCGCGTGGCCATCGGTCCGGTGGCGCTGGGCCCGCTGGCCAAGGGCGCTTGGCGCCACCTGACGGATGGGGAAATATCGGCACTGGCCCCGACGGGCCGGAGCTGAGCCCATGACCGACGCCATCCACATCCGCCGCGCCGAACCGGAAGACTTCGCGGCCGTCCAGGCCATCTACGCCGCGCCGCTCGCCCAGGCCGGCACGCTGCAGCTGCCGTTTCCTTCCCGGGACCTCTGGCGCCAGCGCATGCAGGCGGTGGATCCCCACGCGCACCTGCTGCTGGCCTGCGCCGGTGACGAGGTGGTCGGCCAACTGGGCCTGTACGTGGCAACCAATCCGCGCCGCCGCCACGTCGGCGACCTGGGCATGGGGGTGCGCGACGACTGGCAGGGCCGTGGCGTGGGCAGCGCCCTGATGGCCGCCGCCATCGACCTCGCCGACCGCTGGCTGCAGCTGCACCGGCTGGAGCTGCAGGTCTATGCCGACAACGCCGCCGGCATCGCGCTCTACACGCGGCATGGTTTCGTCGAGGAAGGCCGCCATCGCGACTTCGCCTTCCGCGA
>JAYRTA010000056.1:0-8649 GCA_041919875.1 Arenimonas sp. | reverse complement strand
GTGCCGGTCTGGGACAAAGCCGAGCGCAAGGATGGATCGCTTGGGCGATCCGACTTCAGTTGGGACGCGGAAACTAACGAATACCGCTGTCCCCAAAGCAAGCCACTGCTATCCAGCGGCAAGCCAACCGCCGACAACACGCTGATCTATCGCAGCAGCGTTCACGACTGCGCCGGCTGCGAACTGAAGGCGCGTTGCTGCCCCAACACGACGCATCGGAGGATCGCCCGTCAGGTGAACGAGTCCGCACGGGACGTGGCGCGCCAGCTGTCGATGACGAAGAGATATGCCCAGTCACGGCGACATCGGAAGAAGGTCGAGATGTTGTTCGCGCACCTCAAGCGCATCTTGCGGCTGGACAGGTTGCGACTACGAGGCTTGAAAGGCGCCAGAGACGAGTTCCTATTGGCAGCAACCGCACAGAATCTACGAAGAATGGCAGTGTGGTTGATGCCGAAGGGCCCCGAAACGGCAATTGCCCCCGCCCTTTGAGGACTAAGGGCGCTTGCGCGCCCGTTTTCCTGTCGATTCCAGCGAAAGAATCAATGGCCCGGCCGAACTGCCGGGCCAGGCGAGCCGCCAGAAAGCGAGTTTTTCAACGGAATAGGTCGAATGCGGACACACGCAAGCCATACACATCGCTCCGACACGTCGCTACTCAATCCGTCCCGCCGACTGATCCCTGCCTCCCTGGTGCAACACCAACCCCGTCACCCGACCGGACGCGTCGACAACGAAGGTGATCTGGGCATCCACCACCTCGAGGAAGAACTTCGCGGGTGATTCTGCGAACAGCGGGAACTGCGGCTGGTCGCCGAGGCGGACGCGCAGCTGGTTTTCGACAAGGGTGATCTCGAACATCAGCTCCGGCGTGAGTGCGTACTTGCCGACGTAGCGCGACAGGATCGCGGGGTCCACGTCGACCGCGGTCCGGCGGGTGGCTACGCGGTCGTGCTGTGCGAACACTCGCTCGGCCCGCGCGCCGGTGACCTGGCGGCGGTCGGGCAGCGGCCAGTCGTATTCATTGGCGACGCTGGCGATCAGCAGCGAGGCCAGGGCCTGGCCGGCGTCGGAGTTGCTCATGATGACGATGCCCTGGCCGGTGTCGGCCAGCATCTCGACATGGGCGAAGTAGCCGGTGTTGCCGCCGGAGTGCGCGAAGTAACCGTGCGAAGAGCCATCGCGCACCACGAAGCCCAGGCCCATGCCCTCGGCCTGGCGAGAAAGCATCTGGCGCGCCATGTCGGGCGTGAGCAGGTGGCCGCGCTCGCCGCGGGCGGCTTTTGCCACGTCGATGACCAGGGTCGCGAGGTCGGTGGGCGTTGTCCACAGGCCCGCCGCCGCCTGCTCCGGGTGCAGGCGCCAGCCGCCCTCCACCGGCGCGCCGACGCCGAGGTGGCCTGCGGCGGCGCGCGTCCGGAGTGCATCGGGAAGCGAGGGTTCGAAGGTGCTGTCGTGCAGGCCGAGCGGCCGCAGCACGGTGTCCTGGAGGATTGCCTCGAACGGCTGCCGCAGGTGGTCCTGCAGCGCGAGCTGCAGCAGCGTGTAGCCGAGCCCGCTGTAGGCCACCTCTGTGCCGGGCCTGGACAACACGCGCGCCGCGGCGTTGCTTGCGGGCGCGGCGCCGTCGAGCACCTGCATGAGGTCCGGCATCGCGTCGCCGGGCGCGTAGCCCGCGAACCCGCCCGGCGTGATGCCGCCGGTGTGGGCGAGCAGGCGGCGCAGGCTAACGCTCTCGCCCGCCTGCACCTCGCTTGGCGGCAGGGTCCAGGTGCGCAGGTAGCGGCTGACGTCGGCGTCGAGGTCCATGCGGCCCGCCTCGACCTGGTGCAGCACCGCCAGCGCGGTCACCGGCTTGGCGATCGAGGCGGCCTGGAAGATCGTGCGTGGCGTGACCGGCGTTCCCTGCGCACCCGGCGTGGTGACGCCCCAGCCGTTCGTCCAGACGATGCGGTAGTCGTCGATGACTGCGAGGCTCACGCCCGGAACGGCCAGGGCCTGCATCCATTGTTCGAGCGAGAGCTGCAAGGTGCGTTCGCCCTGGGTCACGGCGGGCAGGCCGGTCTCGACGCGACGGATCCGCGCGTCCGTTTCCGCGACCTCGTCGGGCACGGCCGCCGCAGCGGCACCGAATGACATCAAGAAGAGCACCAGCGCCGCGATCCTTCCCATCGTTTGTCCTTCGTCAGGTGGATTTCTTCTTGCCGCGCACCGAACCCAGCTTGCGCGTCACGGTATTGCGGCCCAGCCCCAGCTTCTCCGCCGCCTGCTGCCGGTGTCCGTCGGTGTGCTCGAGTGCGGTTTCCAGCAGGACCTGGTCGAAGCGCTCGCGCAGGTGGGCGTGCACGGCGGCGTCGCCGCGCGCCAGGGCCTCGCGCACGCTCGCGGCCAGCTGCCGGGTCCAGTCGGCGGATTCCGCGGCCGTCGGGCGCAGGTGCGGGGCCAGATCCCGCGGGCCGATCACATCTCCGGGCGCCAGCGCCGCCAACCGCCAGCACAGGTTCTCGAGTTCGCGCACGTTGCCGGGCCAGTCGTGCTGCTGCAGGCGCTTGAGCGCCTCGGAATGGAAACGCTTGGCGGGCGTGCCGAGCTTCTTCGCCGCCAGCGCCAGGAAGCGCGCCGCCAGCGCCAGCACGTCGCCCTTGCGTTCGCGCAGGGGCGGCAGGTGCAGGCGCACCACGTCGAGGCGGTGCAGCAGGTCGGCGCGGAAGCTGCCGTCGCGCACCTTCGTTTCCAGGTCCTGGTGGGTGGCGGCGATCACGCGCACGTCCACCTTGATCAGCTCGCGGCCGCCGACGCGGAAGAATTCGCCCTCGGCCAGCACGCGCAGCAGGCGGGTCTGCAGGGCGGCGGGCATGTCGCCGATTTCGTCCAGGAACAGGGTGCCGCCGTCGGCCTGTTCGAAGCGGCCGACGTGGCGCTTGTTCGCACCGGTGAAGGCGCCGGCCTCGTGGCCGAACAGTTCGCTTTCCAGCAGCTCGGCCGGGATGGCGGCGGTGTTGAGCGCGACGAAGGGTTTGCGCGCGCGCGGCGATTCGCGGTGCAGGGCGCGCGCCACCAGTTCCTTGCCGGTGCCGGTTTCGCCGGTGACCAGCACGCCCAGCGGGGCCTGGGCCAGGCGGCCGATGGCGCGGAAGAGTTCGCGCATGGGCGGCGAGTCGCCGATGAGCTCGTCGCCGGCCGGGGCCGGGGCCGGTGCGGGGGCGTCGGTGGCGGCCTGCACGGGCGGCAGCGCCCGCGCCGCCAGCGCCACGGCCTCGTCGAGGTCGAAGGGCTTGGACAGGAATTCGTGGGCGCCGCCGCGGAAGGCGCCGGCGGTGCTGGCCACGTCGGTCCAGGCCGACATCACCACCACGGGCAGGTCGGGGCGGCGGGCCTTGAGCGCATCCAGGAAGGCCAGGCCGTCCATGCCGGGCATGCGCACGTCGGTGAACACGAGGTCGGGGCGCTCGCCCTCGGCCAGGGCCTCGAGCGCCTGGCGCGGGTCCTCGAAGGCGCTGACCGCGTAGCCGGCCTCGCGCAGGGCCTCGGCCAGCACGAAGCGCACGGCGCGGTCGTCATCGATGACCCAGAGGCGGGCGAGGGTGGGCATGGCCGTAGTTTGCACCATTCAGGTGCAAAAGGAACCCACTCAGGCCTCCTCCAGCGACCAGGCGCAGCTGGCCAGCGTGACCGCCAGCATCAGCACGGCCACGCCGGCCGAGGCCGCGCCCAGGTCGCCGGCCAGCCACTCGCGGACGGCCGCCTGCCAGGCCGGCGAGGGCACCAGGGACAGCCAGGCCAGCAGGCTGCCGGCGGCCGCGGCGGCGGGCAGCAGCCAGGGCCGCGCGCGGCGGCGCGGCGGCAGGGCCTGCATCACCCGCGCCGAGAAGCCGTCGTCGGCCACGGGGCCGGGGAACTGGCGACGCAGCAGGGCGTCGAGGGTCTTGTCGTCGTGCTCAGCCATGGCCTTGGTCTCCGGGGGCCCAGTCCTTCAGCAGCTCGCGCAGCCGGGCCTTGCCGCGCGCGATGTGCGTTTTCACGGTGCCCAGCGGCATGTCCAGCACGACCGCCGCCTCCTCGTGGGTGAAGTCGAGCTGCACGCAGTACATGAGCGCCGCCTGCTGGGGAATCGACAGGCGGCGCATCGCGGCGTCGAGGTCCAAGCCCCACTCCGGGCCCGGGGCGTCGCCCGCGGGCGCCTCGTCCACGTCCCCTGCCTCCGCGTCCAGGGCTCGACCGCCGCGGCCGCGCAGGTGCTGCAGGAAACACGAATAGGCGATCCGGTACAGCCAGGTGCCGAAGCGCGATTCGCCACGGAACTGGTCGAGCTTGCGCCAGGCCAGCACGAACACCTCCTGCGCCAGGTCGTCGGGCAGCGCCGGGGCGGCGCCGAGCAGCCGCCGCAGTTGCGCACGCACCAGGCCCTGGTGCCGCCGCACCAGTTGTTCGAACGCCCCGGCGCCGTCCGGTTGCTGGGCCCTGAGCACCAGGGCCGCATCGATGCGCGCCTGCGCATCGCGATCACCCATGCGCGCTGCCGCGCCGGTTGAGCATCCAGTTGGCGAGGTAGCCCAGGCCCAGCGCCACCGGCAGGATGCCCAGGCCCCAGAGCTGCGACACCGGCTGGCCGCGCGGGAACTCCACCGGCAGCGCCACCAGCGTGATCGCCAGGCCCAGGCCGCCGGCCAGCAGCACCAGCGCGCGGCGGCGGTCGCAGTCCTGCGGCGCGGCTTCGCCGGGCAGGCTGGCCGGCAGCGCCACGCCGGCTTCGGCCAGTTGCAGCAGCAGGCGATAGCGCATCTCGGCGCGCACGCGACGGTAGCGCAGCACCAGCGCGGTGATGAGCACCGGGGGCAGCATGATCGCGGCGGGCACGATCAGCACGGGCAGGATTTCCATCGCGTGGGTTCCGGTCATGGTTCGCGCACTCCGAAAAGGGAAGCTTCCACCTGCGCCTGCAGCCATTCCTGCATGGCCTCGGCGCCCTGGTCCTGGTTGGACAGCACGATGATCACCAGGCCGTCGTCGGGATAGTGCATGAAGGCGGCCGAGATGCCCGGCGCGCCGCCGTTGTGGCCGATCCAGCGGTGCCCGGGCTGGCCGCCGAGGCTGGCGAGGTAGCCGTAAGCCATCGGGCCCATCGCCTGGTGCGGCGTCCACAGGGCGTCGAGCTGCGCGGGTGCGAGCAGGCGGCCGCTGGCCAGGGCGCGCGAGAAGGCCCACAGGTCGTTGGCGGAGGCATAACCGCCGCCCGCCGCCGAGCCGCGCAGGCTCAGTCCGTCGCCGTTGTCCTGCCAGCTGCCGTCGGCGGCCCGCAGGTAGCCGCGGGCGATGCCGGCGGCGGTGTCGTCGCGGCGGTAGTGGTCGGCATGGGCCATGCCGGCCGGCTGGTAGATGTTCTCGCGGATGTAGTCGTAATAGTCGCGGCCGCTGATGGCCTCGATGACCAGACCCAGGATGACCGGGCCGCCGTTGCTGTAGGCCAGGTCGCTGCCGGGTTCGAACCGCAGCGGCACGTCCACGAACAGCTGCAGGAACTCCTGCTGCGTGTCGAGCCCGGCCCGGCGGGCGTCATGGGCGGCGTTGAAGTAGTCGCCGACGCCCGAGGTGTGGGTGAGCAGCTGGTGGAGGGTCACGCGATCGCGGATGGCCGCGTTCGGGAAATCCGGCAGGTGCTTGCCGACGGTGTCCTGCCAGTCCAGCTTGCCCTGCGCCTGCAGCTGGGCGATGGCGATGCCGGTGAACATCTTGTTGATCGAACCGAGGTTGATCGGCGTGTCCAGGGTGATCGGGCGGCCGCTGCCGCGATCGGCCAGGCCGATGGCCTCGCCATGGATCAGGGTGTCGCCGCGGGCCACCAGCACGGCGCCGGCGAAGCGGCCGGCCTCGAATTCGGCCTTGACGTGGGCAGTGATCACCGCGGGCAGCTGCGCCGGCGCCACGGCCTCCACCTCCGGCGGCAGGGGCCGCAGGCCGTAGCGGTCGATGCGCGGCGACTCGCCACTGGTCACGCCCAGGGTCAGCGACAGGCGCCGGCCGCCGGGCAGGGTGTAGCGCAGTTCGCCAGTCGGGCCGTTCGCGTCCTGCTCGACCTGCGGCGCGGGCAGGCTCGCCACGTCCGCGCCCAGGGCCTCGGACACATTGGCCAGGCTTTCGAGCAGGCCGGCATCGCCGTTGCGTTCGCGGATGCCGGCGCTGAAATGGCGGTCGAGCAGCGCCGGGCGCTGTTCGGCCGGCGCGGCGACGGCCTGCCAGAAATGGGCGGCCTGCGCCTGCAACAGGTGTTCCGACGGCGCGGTGGCGGCCGTCGGCGCCGGGGCCGGGGCTGCGTCGCAGCCCGCCGCCAGCGCCAGCATGCCCAGGGCGGCCAGCGCCCGCAGGGCCTTTCGTACTGCATCCATCTTCGTCATGTCCCGGCTCCGGGTGCGCCGGGAAACCAGCGCTTCGGGGGCTTGGATGCGGGCAGGCGGCGGTTTGGATTCACCCGGCCCGGGGGTCCTTCCGGCACCCGGCGCGGCTCAGCCCACGAAGCGCCGCAGCGGCGTATGCCGCACCAGCAGCTGGTAGCTGGCCAGGCAGCCGGCCAGCGTGGCAGCCAGCGCGGCGGCGAACTTCAGCGGCCAGGGCCAGTCCAGGTCCATCAGCCGGTACTGCACCGCGAACAGCAGGGGCAGGTGCAGCAGGTAGGTCCAGTACGAGGCCTGGGCGAGGTAGCGCAGCACCGGGCTCGGGCGGTCCAGCCAGCGCCGGCCCGCGAGCAGGCACAGCACGGTGCCCCAGACCGCCAGGCAGGCCTCGATCAGGGCCAGGCCGGCGCTGGCGACCGGCGGGGTGGCGGCCGCGGCCGCCTGCGGCAGCTCCACGCCCAGGCGCCACAGGAAGGCAAGGTAACCCACGACGCAAGCCGGCAGCAGCCAGGCCGCGTGCCGGCGCGCGCGCAGCAGCCAGTCCGGCCGCGCCTGCAGCTGCGTGCCCAGGGCGAAGAAGGCGCCGTAGAACAGCACCGCCCAGAACTGCGGCACCAGCCCTTCCGGCGCCGGGTGCGGCGCGCTCACCGAGGCCAGCGCGGGCAGCAACAGCACCGGCAGGCCCAGCAGCCCCCAGGCCGGGTGCCGCGCCACCAGCCAGGCCCCCGCGCGATTGAACTCCAGCGTGCGCAGCACCCACTGCAGCACGCCGAAGATCAGCAGGTAATACAGGAACCACAGGTGCGACGTGGTCGGCGGCATCGGCGGCCGCGCCGGCTGCTGCATCCACTCGCGCAGGAAACCCAGCAGGGGCGACGGGTGCTGCACGTTCATCGCGGCCCATTCGGTGCTGGCCGAGAGCGACCACCACACCAGCGGCCAGGCCACCAGGAAGGGAAGCAGCACGCGCCGCACGCGTTGCCGCGCCAGCGCCGTGCCGCCGCGGTGCTGCAGCACCCAGGCCGCGAAGAAGCCCGAGACCAGGAAGAACAGCGGCATGCGCACCAGGTGCAGGCCCCAGGCCAGCGCGTCCACGACCGGGCTGTTCTGGCGGTCGGCGGTCGGGAAGAACCCGGCCATCAGCGGGCTGTAGGCCAGCGCGGCGTGGAAGGCCACGCCGGCCAGCATGGCGAGCGCGCGCAGGTGGTCGGGCCAGTGCAGGCGCACCGGCGTGGCGGTCGTGGCCATGGCTCAGTAGAAGGCCGGCTTGCGCGCGTGCCACCAGGAGGTGCCGGCCACCAGCGCCACCGACAGCGTGGCCAGGGTGCCCAGGATCAGCAGCGCGGTCGGGCTGAAGTGGATGGCGTCCACCTCGATGTGCCGGCTGATGTCGGGCAGCTGCGACATGCCGACGATGTAGGGGTTCACCAGCACCATCGAGCCGATCATGGCGAAGGTGGCCCAGCCCTCGGACTCCACCGACATCGCCACCGACAGCGAGATCGCGTAGCCGAACAGCAGCCAGGCGAAGATCAGCAGCGTGTACACGAACAGGCCGTCGGGCAGCGGCGTGAACAGCACCACCGCCAGCGTGCCGCCCAGCAGCAGCACGAAGGGCACGCCGAAGGTGAGCAGGTTGCCCAGCAGCTTGGCCACGGTGAAATCCAGCGGCGACACCGGCAGGCTCATCACGAAGGCCAGCGTGTGCTCCTTGCGCTCGACGACCAGCGAGGTGGAGATGGCGAAGCACGACACCGAGATCATCACGATCAGCAGCATCAGCGAGCCGACATAGAAGGCCCAGGACTTGGCCAGCCCCAGGAAGCACAGGGCCACGACGCCGCCCAGCACATAGGCGGCCAGCTGCTTCTGGAACAGCTGCCAGTCCTTGGCCACCAGCAGGCGCACGACGGGAAGGTTGAGGCTCATGCCACGGCTCCGTTGCCGTTGCGGACGGCGGTGATGAAGATGTCTTCCAGCGCCATCGGGTCGGCGCGCTGCACGTGCAGGCCTTCGGCGGCCAGGCGCATGGGCAGGTCCTCGTGCCAGGCGCGGGCCTTGATCTCGACCAGGCTGCCGTTGGCGCGGACGCTGGCGATCTCCGGCCAGGTGCCGACCGACGGCGGCAGCTCGCCCTGGCAGACGATGCGGCGCCAGCGGTCGAGGAAATCGTGCTTGTCGGCCGAGTCCACCAGCCGGCCCTTGTGCAGGAAGGTGATGGTGTCGGCCATCTGCTCCACGTCGTGGGTGTTGTGCGAGG
>JAYRTA010000055.1:0-8656 GCA_041919875.1 Arenimonas sp. | reverse complement strand
AGGCACCGGTCGCGGCCGGCTGGATCACGCTCGGCCTCACCTGGCTGCTGTTCCTGGTCCCGCTGCCCGGCCTGGGCATCCTGGGCTGGGTCGCCAACGTGGTGGCGATCGTGCTGGCCATCGTCGTGCTGGTGAAGAACGAAACCGCACACGGCATCGGCCAGCTGGTGTGCGCGCTGGTGGTCTCGCCCATCGTCTATTTCATCGGCCTGGTGCTGTTCGTGGGCACCCTGGCGGCCCTGGACGGCAGCCTGTGAGGGCCGCCTGGGTGGCGACCCTGCTGGCGCTCCTGGCCGCCGCCCCGGCCTGGGCGGCCGAAACCGTCATCGTCGTGGTGCGCCACGCCGAGAAGGCCAGCGACGATCCGCGCGACCCCTCGCTCAGCGAGGCCGGGCGCAAGCGCGCGCAGGCGCTGGCCGAAAGCCTGGCCCGGGCCGGGCTCGATGCCGTCTACACCACCCAGTTCCGCCGCACCCGGCAGACCGCGGAACCCGCCGCGCAGGCCGCCGGCGTCGAGCCGCAGGTGCGCCCCGTGTCGGCCGACAACGCCCCGGGCTACGGCGCCGGGTTGCTCGCCGAGATCCGCGCCCTGCCCGCCGGCAGCACCGTGCTGGTGGTGGGCCACAGCAATACCGTGCCGGGCCTGGTCGAGGCTTTTTCCGGCCAGCGCGTGCCCGAGATGCCCGAGACCGAGTACGACCGCTACACCGTCGTGGTGCTCGGCGAAGACGGCGCCCGCGTGCTGTCCAGCCGGTACTGAGCGCACCCCTGCGTTGCAGGCCCGCCGGCGCCGACGGGCGGCGTGCATGGCATCCTGCCGGCCAGTCCTCCGGGAGAACGCCATGATCCAGTCCATCCCCCCGCGCGTGCACGACCTCGGCGGCGGCTTCACGGTCAAGCGCCTGCTGCCGCATGCACAGCGCCGCAACGTGGGACCCTTCGTTTTCTTCGACCACATCGGGCCGGCCACCCTCGGCGTGGACCAGGCGATGGACGTGCGCCCGCACCCGCACATCGGCCTGGCCACCGTGACCTACCTGTGGGAAGGCTCGATCCTGCATCGCGACAGCCTCGGCTCGCTGCAGGAGATCAACCCCGGCGACGTCAACTGGATGACCGCCGGACGCGGCATCGTGCACTCCGAGCGCACGCCCGATCGCCTGCGCGAGGTGTCCCAGCGCATGCACGGTCTGCAGACCTGGGTCGCCCTGCCGAAGGACCACGAGGAAGACGCGCCCGCCTTCGCCCACCATCCGGCCGCGAGCCTGCCGGTGGTGGAACTGCCCGGCGCCCGGCTGGTGGTGGTGGCCGGCCACGCCTTCGGCGAACGCTCGCCGGTGCACGTGCTGGTGGACACCCTCTACGTGTCGATCGAACTGCGCGCCGGCCAGCGCCTGGCGATCCCGGACGAACACGCCGAGCGCGCCCTCTACCCCGTGCAGGGCGACTTCACGCTCGATGGCCAGCCGCTGCCGGCCGACCACCTGGCCGTGCTCGAACCCGGCACGCAGCCGCTGCTGGAAGCACGGGAGGACGGCCGGATCATGCTGCTGGGCGGCGCGCCGCTGGATGGCCCGCGCGTCCTCTGGTGGAACTTCGTGTCCAGCTCGCGCGAGCGCATCGAGCAGGCCAAGGCGGCCTGGCGCGAGGATGCGATGGGCCAGGTTCCCGGCGAACACGAACGCATTCCCCTGCCGGACTGCTGAGCCCTTCCCCCGCGGCCGCTGCGGGTGCATAAGGAAGGCACCGCCCCGGGCGCCACCGGCCCCGGCCCGGCCCCCTGGGGAGGATCTGCGATGGCGATGGCGAAAAAACTCGGCGCCGAGTTCTTCGGCACCTTCTGGCTCGTGTTCGGCGGCTGCGGCAGCGCCGTGCTGGCCGCGAACTTCGGCGGCGACGGCAATCCACTCGGCATCGGCCTGCTGGGCGTGTCCCTGGCCTTCGGCCTGACCGTGCTGACCATGGTCTACGCCGTCGGCCACATATCCGGCGGGCACTTCAACCCGGCGGTCAGCCTGGGCCTGTGGGCGGCCGGGCGCTTTCCCGCCGGCGGGCTGCTGCCCTACGTGCTGGTCCAGGTGCTGGGCGCGGTGGCGGCGGGTGGCGCGCTGTATGCGATCGCCTCGGGCACGAGCGGCTTCAGCGCGGGCGGCTTCGCCAGCAACGGCTACGGCGCGCTCTCGCCCGGCGGTTATTCGATGCAGGCGGCGCTGCTGACCGAGGGGCTGCTGACCTTCTTCTTCCTGGTGGTGATCCTGGGCGCCACCCACCGGCGCGCACCGGCCGGGTTCGCGCCGCTGGCGATCGGCCTCTGCCTCACCCTGATCCACCTGGTCAGCATTCCGGTCACCAACACCTCGGTGAATCCGGCGCGCTCGACCGGCGTGGCGCTGTTCGCCGACACCGCCGCGACCGGCCAGCTCTGGCTGTTCTGGGCGGCGCCGATCGCCGGCGCCCTGGTCGCGGGATTCGTCGCGCGCTGGCTGCTGCCGGCGTCGGACTGAGCCCGGTCACTCGCCGGCGGTGGTGGCGATCGCCACCTCGCCGGTGAGGATGCGGTGCACCGGGCAGGCATCGGCGATCTGCAGCAGCCGCTCGCGCTGGGCCGCATCGAGCGGGCCGCGCAGGTGCACGGTGCGGCTGATGGCGGTGCGGTGCTTGTCGCGCTGGGTGTAATCGAGCTCGACCTCGACGCCCTCCAGCGGCCACTGCTTGCGCTCGGCATACATGCGCAGGGTGATCGCGGTGCAGCTGCCCAGGGCCTGCAGCAGCAGTTCGTCGGGGGCCGGGCCGGTGTCGGCGCCGCCCAGGTCCACGGGCTCGTCGGCCACGGTGTGGTGGCGGCCGACGATCAGCTGGGTGGCGTACGGTGGATAGGACGCGCCATAGCGCACGGTGGCGGGACGGGACATGCGGGGTCTCCTGGCGGATGGGGTCGGGGGATCCGGATGCTGGCCGGGCGGGCTCAGAACCGCCCGGCGTGGAAATCGTCGAAGGCCTGGCGCAGCTCGGCCTGGGTGTTCATCACGAAGGGGCCGTAGCGCGCCACCGGTTCGCGCAGCGGACGCCCCGCGACCAGGATCAGGCGGGTGCCGGGTGCCCGGCCCTGGGCCACGAACAGGTCGCCCGGGCCGAGGATGGCCAGCTCGCGCGCGGGCACGGGCCGCGCGGCATCACCCTCGCCGATCGTCGCCTCGCCTTCGAAGACGTAGGCGAAGGCACTGTGGCCGGGCGGCAACCCGTGCCGGAACCCGGCGCCCGGCTCGAGCGCGACATCGAGGTAGACCGGGTCGGTGGCCGGCTGCACGATCGGGCCGGCCACGCCGCCGACCTCGCCCGCGATCACCTTCACCCGCACGCCGGGCGCGACATCCACTTCCGGGAATCGCTCGGGCCCGTACTCCTGGTACCGGGGCGCCGTCATTTTCTCGCGCGCGGGCAGGTTGACCCACAGCTGGAAGCCGCGCATGCGGCCTTCCTGCTGCTCGGGCATCTCGGAATGGATGATGCCGCGGCCGGCCGTCATCCACTGCACCGCGCCCGGCACCAGCACACCCTCGTTGCCGTGGTTGTCCCGGTGGCGCATGCGGCCGTCGAGCATGTAGGTGACGGTTTCGAAGCCGCGGTGCGGATGCGGCGGGAAGCCGGCGATGTAGTCCTCGGGCCGGTCGGTGCCGAATTCGTCCAGCATCAGGAACGGATCAAGCTCCCCCAGCTGCGGCGTGCCGATCACGCGGGTCAGCTTGACGCCGGCACCGTCGGAGGCGGCCAGGCCGCGCAGCGTGCGGGCGACGGGGCGGACGGTCTGGTTCATGCGGATCTCCTTGCAGGCGGGGGCCGGGGCGATGCGCCAGAGATTGGGCCGACCGCCGGCCGGACACAGCCCGGGCCCCGCAACGCAGGGTTGCATCATGCCTGCGCCGGCACCGCCACGTCCGGGCCGGGCCCTGTTTGACGTATGCCCGGACAACCGCTTGTCGCCTTTCGCCGCCATGACCGCCGCCCGCCGCCCCCGCAGCGCCACCGCCGAGCCCCGCCTGCCGACCCTGGTCGCGCCGCGGCTGTCGCTGCGCTGGATGGACGCGCACGACCTGGACGGGCTGCACGGCGTGTTCTCGGATCCCGACGTGGTGCGCTTCTGGAGCCAGGGCCCCTGGGAGGGCCGCGACGAATCGGCCATCCACCTCGAATCGATCGAGCGCGGCTTCGAGGTGGGCGACCTGTTCCAGTGGGGCATCGCCCTGCGCGGCACCGACCAGGTGATCGGCACGGCCACCCTCTACGGCATCGACCGGGCCCAGGGCCGGGCCGACCTCGGCTTTGGCCTGGCCCGCGAACACTGGGGCCGCCGCTACGCCCAGGAAGCCCTGACGGTGCTGGTCGAATACGCCTTCGGCACGCTCGGCCTGCGCCGGCTGGAGGCCGACGTGGACCCGCGCAACCAGGGGTCCCTGCACTCCCTCGAGGCCCTGGGCTTCCGCCGCGAGGGCTACCTGCGCCAGCGCTGGCGCGTCGCCGGCGAGCTGCAGGACAGCGTGGTCATGGGCCTGCTGGCCAGCGAGTGGCCTCCCGCGCAATAGGCCGCGCGACGGTTTGACAGGCCCCGGGACCGCGCCGACCATGTCGGCTCCCCTGTTGCCCGGAGTCTCCGCCATGGCCCTGCGCCCGAGCCTGATCGCCGCCGCCCTGCTGCTGGCCGCCTGCAGCGGCGAGCCCGCGCCCACCCCGGAGGCCCCGGCCGATGCCGGGGCCAAGCCCGCCGGCGGCCGCACCGTCTATGTCTACAACTGGAGCGATTACATCGCCGAAGACACGACCAGCAACTTCGAGGCCGCCACCGGCATCCGGGTCGTGTACGACGTCTACGACACCAACGAGATGCTCGAGACCAAGCTCATGACCGGCGCCTCCGGCTACGACGTGGTCTTCCCCTCGGCGCGCCCCTTCGCGCAGCGCCAGATCCAGGCCGGCGCCTACCTGCCGCTCGACAAGGCCCGGCTGCCCAACCTGTCGAACATCGACGCCGGCCTCCTGGCCGGCCTCGAGGACGTGGACCCGGGCAATGCGCACGCCGTGCCCTACATGTGGGGCACCACCGGCCTGGGCATCAACGTCGGCAAGGTCCGCGAGGTGCTGGGCGAGGACGCGCCGCTCGACAGCTGGTCGCTGCTGTTCGACCCGGCCATCGCCTCGAAGCTGGCGGCCTGCGGCATCGCCGTGCTCGACGACGAACAGGAAGCCTTCGGCGCCGCCCTGCTCTGGTCCGGCCGCGACCCCAACGGCACCGCGGGCGGCGAAGTGCAGGCCGTGACCGATGCCTTTGCCGCGATCCGGCCGCACGTGCGCTACTTCCACTCCTCCAAGTACATCGACGACCTGGCCAACGGCGATGTCTGCCTGGCCATGGGGTATTCGGGCGACGTGGCGATGGCCGCGGCGCGCTCCGAGGAGGCCGAGACCGGCTTCGAGATCACCTACGTGATTCCGAAGGAAGGCGCGCTGCGTTGGGTCGACC
Source organism: Arenimonas sp. (assembly GCA_041919875.1). Lineage (GTDB taxonomy): Bacteria > Pseudomonadota > Gammaproteobacteria > Xanthomonadales > Xanthomonadaceae > Arenimonas. The sequence goes on along the minus strand of JAYRTA010000055.1, from coordinate 3,141 downwards.
TGATCGCGATCCCCAAGGACGCGCCGCACGTCGACGAGGCGCACGCGTTCATCAACTACCTGCTCGAACCCCAGGTGGCGGCCTCGGTGGCCGAGTACGTGGCCTATGCCAGCCCGAACACCGCGGCCCTGGGCCTGCTGGATCCGGAACTGGCCGGGGACGCCTCCATCTACCCGCCGGCCGACGTCCTGGCCAAGCTGGTGGACCCCAAGACGCTGCCGGCCGACGTGAACCGCGAGCGCCAGCGCGCCTGGACCTCGATCAAGACCGGCCGCTGAACCAGGCCACCCGCCCGGCGCCGCCGACCGCCGACGGCGCGGACGCGCCGGGCCTCAGCGCATCGAACGCGGCGACAGCGCCTTCGATACGCGGCGCTGGTAGACGTAGACGGTCGCCGGCGGCACGTTCCACCAGGTGAAGCTGCCGCGCCGCGCGACCAGGTCGAGCGCGTCCAACACTTCCCTGGCCACCGGGTTGGCTGGTCCGTAGGTGAACTGCACGAAACGGCCCTGCGGCTGCACGCATTCGAAGGCCGAGGCGAGGATGGCCTGCTGGGTGGCCTTGGGCATGGACAGCAGGCCCAGGCCCGAGATCACCGCATCCACCGGCGCCTCCGGGCCGAAGCCGCGCGGCGTGGCCACCTCTACCAGCTGGCGCGCGTCCGCGCACGCCACCTGCACCTGCGGGAATCGCTTCTGCAGGTGCTGGTGCAGGTCTTCGTTGAGTTCGAGCACGAGCAGGTCGGCCGGCGCCACGCCGTGGTCGAGCAGGGCCTGGGTGAACACGCCGGTACCGCCGCCAAGCTCGATCACGCGGCGGGCCCCCCGCGGCAGTTCGGCCATCATCTGCCGGGCCAGCTGCTGGCTCGAGGGCGAGATCGCGGCCACGCCCAGCGGGTTCTTCAGCCACTGCCGGAAGAAGGTCCAGGACGCGGGAACCAGGGGGCCACGACGATTCATCCCCGGAGCATACTGGTGGCCCGGAAATTTCGCACCGGTTAAGTTTCCGGGCAGGACACTCCGCCTACCCCCGCCGGAGACCCGCCATGCGCCTTGCCCGCCTGCTCGCCCCGACCCTCGCCCTCGTCATCGCCCTGCCCGTGCTCGCGTCCGATGCGACGGCCCCGGAGGCGCCGGCCGCGAAAGGAGCGGACAGCACTGCCCCGGCGGCGCCGCGCCTGCTGCGTGGCCCCGACTGCCTGGACCCGGAGGCCGTCCGCAGCTGGTTCCTCGCCTCGAGCGATACGCTGATGGTCGACGCCGGCCGTCGCAAGTACCGCCTCACCGTGCATCCGTCCTGCGTCGAGCTGGGCAATGCCAACGCCCTGCGCCTGCGCGGCGGCCCGGTCGGCACGCGCGTCTGCGGCAGCGTCACCGATGCCGTGCAGACCGTCGGCGTCGCCGGCGGCAACCGCAGCTGCCGCATCCACGCGATCGCCCTGGTGGACGAGGCCGAGTGGGCCGCCGCCACCGCGGCCAAGGACGCGCCGCGGGCGAGTGCCGAAGCCAGCGTCGGCGCCGAAGGCAAGCGCTGAGGCCTCAATCCTTCCGCCGCAGCTCCCAGCTGCGGTGGATGCGCGGGTTGCGGGCGAAATCCGGGCCGATGGTTTCGGCACTGATCTCCCGCACCTGCGCGAACGCCGACAGCGCTTCCTCGTCGGGCTTGAAGCGCCGGTAGTTGTTCGAGAACAGCAGCAGCCCGCCCGGCGCCAGCCGGGCCATGGCCAGGCGCAGCAGGCGCACGTGGTCGCGCTGGGTGTCGAAATCCTCGGCGCGCGCGGAATTGGAGAAGGTGGGCGGGTCGCAGAACACCAGGTCGTATTCGCCGCGGTCGGCGGCGAGCCAGGCCAGGGCGTCGGCCTGGGCCAGGCGATGCCGTCCGCCGGTGGCGCCGTTGAGCGCGAGGTTGCGCCCGGCCCATTCCAGGTAGGTGGCCGAAAGATCGACGCTGGTGGTGCTGGCCGCGCCGCCCGCGGCCGCCTGCACGCTGGCCGCGCCGGTGTAGCAGAACAGGTTCAGGAACCGCTTGCCCGCCGCCTCGCGCGCCAGGCGCAGGCGCAGCGGGCGGTGGTCGAGGAACAGGCCCGTGTCCAGGTAATCGAACAGGTTCACCCACAGCCGGGCGCTGCCTTCGCGCACCGCGAAGAATTCATCGCGCCGGTCCATGCGGCCGTACTTGCTGCCGCCCTTGCCGCGCGCGCGGGTCTTGATCGCGACCTGCGCGGGCGGCACGGCGAACACCTCGCGCACCGCATCCAGCAGTTCGCCGAAGCGCCGGCGCGCATCGGCCTCGGGCACGCTGGCCGGGGGCGCGTATTCCTGCACGTGCACGAACTGCCGGGCCTCGCCGCCGTCTTCGCCATACACGTCCACCGCCGCCGCGTACTCGGGCAGGTCGGCATCGTAGGCGCGAAAGCAGCTGACGCCCTCGCGCGCCAGCCAGGCGCGGGCATTTCGCAGGTTCTTGCGCAGGCGGTTGGCGACCATGGTGGCGCCGTCCGACAGCGGCCGCGGGTCGCGCGGCGCACGCTCGGGCGGCTGCAGCGGGTCGGCCACCAGCAGGCAGCAGGCCAGCGCGCCGTTGAACAGTTCGTAGGTCTTGCGCGCACGCAGGCCGGTGGCGCGCGCCAGGTCGGCATCGCCGCACAGCAGGCTGGCGCCCCAGTCGGGCACCGACCGGCGCAGCACCTCGCCCAGGCGCCGGTAGAGCGCCGGATCGGCGGCCAGGCGCGCGTCGTAGGGCGGATTGCAGGCCACCAGGCCGGTCGCGGGGCCGGGAGCCTCAAGGGCGTCGATGTCGGCCTTCTGCCAGGCGATCACGTGCCCGACGCCGGCGCGCCCGGCATTGGCGCGCGCGGCCGACAGGGCCCGGCTGTCGATGTCGGCGCCGAAGAAGACCGGACGCAGCGCCGCACGGCCGGCCTCGGCGCGTTCGCGGGCCTGCGCTTCGATGCGCGCCCACAGGGCGGTGTCGAAGCCGAGCCAGCGCGTCGGCGCGCGGCCGGCCAGGCGCGCCAGGCCCGGCGCCTCGCCCGCGGCCATCAGCGCGCCTTCGATCAGCAGCGTGCCGCTGCCGCACATGGGGTCGAGCAATCCGCCGCCGTGCTCGTAGCGGGCCGGCCAGCCGCCGCGCAGCAGCACG
>JAYRTA010000054.1:0-8839 GCA_041919875.1 Arenimonas sp. | reverse complement strand
CGACCTCGGGTTACCTGGAAATCGTGCCGGTCGACCGGCTCACGCCCACCGACTGGACCGTGGACGAGGCCATGACCTTCATCATCTCCGGCGGCGCGGTCAGTCCCGACCACATGCCCTTCGAACGGCCCGGCGCGGCGCCATGACCGGCCAGGAGCGCGCGCAGCGGCTGTTCCTGGTGCTGGCGGCCTTCTTCGTCGCCAATGCCCTGCTGGCCGAGTTCATCGGCGTGAAGATCTTCGCGCTCGAGGACACCCTCGGCCTGGCGCCCTTCGAGTGGAACCTGTTCGGCCAGACCGGTTCGCTGACCTTCACCGCCGGCACCCTGCTGTGGCCGATCGTGTTCGTGATGACCGACGTCATCAACGAGTTCTACGGCAAGCGCGGCGTGCGGCTGATCAGCTGGCTGGCGGTGGCGCTGATCCTCTACGGCTTCCTGTTCGCCTACCTGGCCATCGGCCTGGCGCCTGCGGGCTGGTGGGTGGGCGCGGCCCGGTCGCAGGGCGTGCCCGACTACCAGGCGGCCTATGCGGCGGTGTTCGGCCAGGGCCTGTGGACCATCGGTGGCTCGGTCATCGCCTTCCTGGTCGGGCAGCTGATCGACGTGAGCGTGTTCCACCGCATCCGCCGCGCCACCGGCGAGCGCCTGGTCTGGCTGCGCGCCACCGGCTCGACCGCGGTCTCGCAGCTGGTCGACAGCTTCATCGTGCTCTACATCGCCTTCGTGCTCGGGCCGCAGCAGTGGCCGACCTCGCTGTGGCTGGCGGTGGGCAGCCTGAACTACGGCTACAAGATGGCCTGCGCCATCGCCCTGATCCCGATGCTGTACCTGATGCGCCGCGCCATCACCGCCTGGCTGGGGCGCGACCAGGCCGGGCAGCTGCGCGCGGCCGCGGCGCGCCAGTAGCATTCGCCCTCAGGAGGCTTCCCATGCGATATGCGCCATTGGCCGTCCTGCTCCTCTCCCTGCCCGTCGCCGCGGAACCCTTGCCGCTCCCTGCCTGGGCGACGCCGGGCAGCGAATCCAGGAGCGTGCGCGAGGCCCTCGACGACCTGTATGCGGCGGGCGTTTCATTCGATGGCACGGAGGACATTGCGATGACGTCCGTCTGGGAGAGCGGGCCCGAGGCCAGTTGGGTCTTCAGTGGCGGCCCGCCGGGCGGCACGCCCACGCGCTATTTCCACTACCTCTGGGCCGAAGACCCGTCCGGTCGCGTCGTGTTGTCGGTGGTTTGCGAGGACACGCCCGAGGCATGCCGCGCGCACATGGCGGCACTGGACCAGGCCGGTCCGCCGCCACCGATACCGCCGCCGCCGTCACCGCCGCCTCCGCCGCCGGGCCATTCGCCGGTGGTGGCGCAGTCGGGTTGGATCCCGGGTCCGGAAGGCCCGATCCCCGCGCGGGGCGTCGACCAGGCTCCGCAATGCGACAAGTGCGCCGCAGTCCACTATCCGGTCGAGTCCGGGTTTGCTGGCGCATCAGGCGACGTGATGCTGAGGATCTCGATCGATGAGCAAGGAAAAGTGGAGCATGTGGCGGTTCACCATCCGAGCGGGGACCCCACCCTGGACCTCTCGGCCATGCGCCAGGCCCGGCGGTTCGTGTTCCAGCCCGCCAAACGAAATGGCGCCGTGGTCCCCGGCGCAGCCCTGATGCCCGTCAGATTCGCGCACTCGAACGACCCAAGAGGGGCGGATATCGAGGGGCGCCGCAGCATCCCGCTCGGAGACCTCGGTGCCGTGGTTGCCATTGCGCGCCCGGGACAGTCCACGCCCGCGAACATCACGCAACCGGATCAGGCCCGGACCTTCCTCGACCATGCCTGCCTGGCGGAGGAGATCGAAACCTACCCGGATCACCGGGTGATCCTTCAGCAGGGGCCCGGCGGGCAGAGCTACTGGACCCTGTTCGAAGAAGACTCCCCGCTGCAGGGTGGTGTCATTCGCCGCCGGATGGTCCAGGTCGGAAACAAGGTTGAGGTGAAGGTGTCCTATGCATGCAAGCCCGAAGGCGATTCATGCGTGCTGATGGAGCAGTACCTGGAACAGAACCTGCGCAGATTCTATCCCCATGTGACCCAGGTGCAGGGCCGGTCAAACCCGGGTTCAAAAAAATGCGATCCGCGCTGAGGCGGGATCCAACGGTGACACTGCCGAACGCTTCCGGGCGCTGATAACTCCTAACGCTGCGCGTCGGTTACGACCCCGTCGGGGTCGTTGAGCACCTGCCCCTCGCGCTGCGGTGCGGTCAGTGGCGTCTGGCGCATGCGGCCGGCGCCGGTGTTGGTGTGCATCAGGCCGGCGCCGGCGGCGGTGCTGCCCGCGGCCAGCTCCAGGGCGAAGCGCTCGGCGTCCAGGCGCCGCACCTCCTCCATCACCGCCGCCGCCTCGGTCTCGTCCACGCCCAGTTCCCGCAGCGCGGCGCCGCCGAAATCCACCGCCGACTCGAAGGTCTCGCGCACCTGGTAGTCCACGCCGATGCCGGCCAGGCGCAGCGCATGCTGGCGGTCGAAGGCGCGCACCAGCAGGCGCGCCTGCGGGAAGCTCTCGCGCACCAGCTGGGCGATCAGGGTGGCGGCCTCGCGGTTGTCGATGCACACCGCGATCGCCCGGGCTTTGCCGGCGCCGGAGGCATGCAGCACGTCCAGGCGGGAGCCATCGCCGTACCAGACCTTGAAGCCGAAGTCGGCGGCCGAGGTGATCATCTCGATGTCGTTGTCGATGATCGTCACGTCCACGCCGCGGGCGAGCAGCGATTGGCTGGCGACCTGGCCGAAGCGGCCGAACCCGATCACCAGCACGCTGCCCTCGAGCCCGTCCGCGGCCTCCACGCCCTCCGACGAAGGCGCGACCCTGGGCATGAACCGGCGCGTCACCAGCACCACCAGGGGCGTGGCGACCATGGACAGCGCCACGATGGTGGTCAGGCGCGCGCTGGTGGCGGCGTCGAGCAGGCCGACGTCCAGCGCCGCCGCGAACAGCACGAAGGCGAACTCGCCGCCCTGGGCCATCAGCACCGCGCGGTCCAGCGCCTCGGCATGGGAACTGCGCAGCAGCCGCGCCACGCCGTAGATGCACAGGGCCTTGGCGAGCATCAGCGCCGGCACTGCCATCGCGATCACGCGCCAGTCCGCGGCCACCACGTCCAGGTCCAGCGACATGCCCACGGCGAGGAAGAACAGGCCCAGCAGCAGGCCGCGGAAGGGCTCGATGTCGGCCTCGAGCTGGTGCCGGAAGGTGGACTCGGACAGCAGCACGCCGGCCACGAAGGCGCCCATCGCCATCGACAGCCCGCCCAGGTCCATCAGCAGCGCCGCGCCGAGCACCACCAGCAGGGCCGCCGCCGTCATCACCTCGCGGGCACGCGCCCTGGCCAGCAGCTTGAACAGGGGATTGAGCAGCCACAGGCCCACCACCACCAGGCCCACCAGCGAACCGACGCCGACCAGCACCGCGGTCCAGCGCGACCCGGCACCGGTCTCGGGCGCCGCCGGCGCCAGGAAGGCCACCAGGGCCAGCAGGGGCACGATCAGCAGGTCCTCGAACAGCAGCACCGAGACCATCTTCTGGCCCTGGGGCAGGGCGATGTCGCCGCGCTCGCCGAGCAGCTGCATCACGATGGCCGTGGACGTGAGCACGAAGCCGGCCGCGCCGATGAACGAGAGCATCGGCGGGTAGCCGAAGGCCAGCCCCACGCCGGTCATCGCCGCCGTCGCCAGGCCGACCTGCAGCGCGCCCAGGCCGAAGATCTGGTGGCGCAGGTGCCACAGGTGCGAAGGCTGCATCTCCAGGCCGATCACGAACAGGTACATCACCACGCCCAGTTCGGCGACGTGCAGGATGGCCTGCGGGTGCGCGATCAACGCGAAGCCGAAAGGGCCGATCGCCAGGCCCGCCGCCAGGTAGCCCAGCACCGAGCCCAGGCCCAGGCGCCGGAACAGCGGCACGGCCACCACCGCCGCGCCCAGCAGGGCCACCACGTGCACCAGACCGGTCCCGCCCTGTTCCGCCGCCATCGCCCGTCCTCCGCTCCAGGCCCCCGATGCTGCCCGAGCGACGCGGGCGGCACCAGCCCGGCGCATGACCTCCGGCCTTGGCAGGCCGCGCGGCCCCACGCCATGCTCGCGCCTTCCCCAAGGAGTTGCCCATGAGCCTGCGCCCGCTTTCCCTCGCCCTCGCCCTGGCCCTGGGACTGGCCGCCTGCCAGCCGGCCGCCGATGCCCCGCCGGCCGCCGATGCCGCGCAGGTCCAGCCGGCCGAGCGCGCCGCCCGACTGCAGCAGCTGTACGCCGACTACTGGGAAGCCTCGCTGCAGCTCAATCCGCTGCAGGCGACCTTCGTGGGCGACCCGCGCTACGCCGACCAGCTGCCCGACTTCTACAGCGCCGGATTCCGCGCGCGCGAGGCGGCCTTCCTGCGCGAGTGGCGCGACCAGGCCCGCGCGATCGGCGGCGAGGGCCTGCAGGGCCAGGACCTGCTGAGCTACGAGATCTTCCTGCGCGACCTGGACATGCAGATCGCCGGCGAGCAGTTCCCGGACTGGATGCTGCCGCTCAACCAGTTCTTCAACGTCACTGGCCTGGTGGCGCAGCTGGGCTCGGGCACCAGCGCCCAGCCGTTCGCCACCGTCGCCGACTACGAGGCCTGGCTGGCCCGCGCCGGCCAGGTGCCGGTACTGATGGCCAGCATGGAAGCGAACATGCGCGAAGGCATGGCCGCCGGCGTGGTGCAGCCCAAGGTCCTGATGCTCAAAGTGCTGCCGCAGATCGACGCGCTGGTGAAGGACGAAGCCGAGCAGACCCTGTTCTGGCGCCCGATCGAGAACTTCCCGGCCGACTTCAGCGAGGCCGACAGGGCCCGGCTCACCGAGGCCTACCGCCAGCTGATCGCGGACCAGCTGATGCCCGCCTACCGCCGGCTGCGCACCTTCGTGGCCGAGGAGTACCTGCCTGCCTGCCGCGACAGCGTCGGCCTCGACGCCCTGCCCGACGGCCAGGCCTGGTACGCGCACGAGGCCCGTGCCAGCACCACGACCGACCTGACGCCGGCGCAGATCCACGACATCGGCCTGGCCGAGGTCGCGCGCATCCATGCCGAGATGGACGCGGTGATGAAGCAGGTCGGCTTCGCCGGCACGCGTGCGGAGTTCTTCGCCTTCGTCAGCACCGACAAGCAGTTCGAGTTCGCCAGCGAGGATGCCCTGCTCGCCGCCTACCGGGCGCTGGAGGCCAAGGTCAACCAGCGGGTGCCGGCGCTGTTCTCGCTCACGCCCAGGGCGCCCTTCGAGATCCGCCCGGTCGAGGCCTTCCGCGCGCAGTCGGCCGCCGGCGGCAGCTACATGCCGCCCAGCGAGGACGGCAGCCGGCCGGGCGTGTTCTACGTGAACACCTACGACCTGCCGACGCGCAAGACCTGGGACGCCGAGTCCCTGTTCCTGCACGAAGCCATCCCGGGCCACCACTTCCAGATCGCGCTGCAGCAGGAGCTGACCGATCTGCCCAAGTTCCGCCGCTTCGGCGGCGAGACCGCCTTCGCCGAAGGCTGGGGCCTGTACGCCGAGTCCCTGGGCAAGGAACTGGGCATCTATACCGATCCCTACCAGTACTTCGGCCGGCTGCAGGCCGAGCTCTGGCGCGCGATCCGCCTGGTGGTGGACACCGGCCTGCACAGCAAGGGCTGGAGCCGCGAGCAGGTGATCGAGTACATGAAGGCCAATTCGGCGACCAACGACACCGAGGCCACGGCCGAGGCCGAGCGCTACATCGCCATCCCGGGCCAGGCCCTGGCCTACAAGATCGGCGAGCTCAAGATCCAGGAACTGCGCAAGCGCGCCGAGCAGGCCCTGGGCGAGCGCTTCGACCCGCGTGGCTTCCACGCCGAAGTGCTGCGCGACGGCTCGGTGCCGCTGGCGGTGCTGGAGGCCAAGATCGACCGCTGGATCGCCGCACAGCAGGCGCCCTGAGCCGGGATGGCGACGGGGCGCAGGCTGGTCGGTTCCGGCTCGCCGTTCGAAGCGGCGATCGGCTACTCGCGCGCCGTCGTCGCCGGCGATTGGGTGTTCGTCTCCGGCACCACCGGCTTCGACTACGCCACGATGGCGATCTCCGACGACGTGGGCGAGCAGGCGGCGATGTGCCTGCGCAACATCGCCTCGGCCCTGGCCGAGGCCGGCAGTTCGCTCGACGAGGTGGTGCGCGTCACCTACGTGCTGCCCGAGTCCACCGACTTCGAGGCCTGCTGGCCGGCCTTGCGCGCGGCCTTCGGCCGGGCCCGGCCGGCGGCGATGATGATCCGCGCCGGCCTGCTCGACCCGCGCATGAAGATTGAAATCGAAGTGACGGCGCTGCGCGGCAGCGCGCCCGCGCCATGAGCGGCGCACGGACCGGCGGTGGGCTCCGGCTGCGCGATGCCACGCCGGCCGACCTGGCGACCCTGCGGCGCTGGGACGAGGAGCCGCACGTGGTCGCCTCCGACCCGAACGACGACTGGGGCTGGGAGCAGGAACTGGCGCGCCGTCCCGACTGGCGCGAACAATGGATCGCCGAGCTCGACGGCCGGCCCATCGGCTTCGTCCAGGTCATCGACCCGGCACGCGAGGACGGCCATTACTGGGGCGACATCGGCCCGGGCCTGCGGGCCGTGGACATCTGGATCGGCGAGGCCGACTGCCTCGGCCAGGGCCACGGCACGCGCATGATGCAGATGGCGCTTGTGCACTGCTTCGCGGACCCGACGGTCGGCGCGGTGCTGATCGATCCCCTGGCCGACAACGCGGCGGCCATCCGCTTCTACCGGCGCCTGGGATTCCACGAGGTGGGCCCGCGCCGTTTCGGCCTCGATGATTGCCTGGTCATGCGCCTGGATCGTGCACACTGGCACCCAGCCTGAGCCCCCACCCGATCTGCCCGCCCCGCCCGGAGACGACGATGCGACTGTCCACCCTGCCCCTGCTCTGCACGCTGCTTCTGGCCGGCTGCGCCACCGGCACGCGCGATCGCCCGCCGGCCGACGCGGTCGCCGGCGTCGACGTCGCCGCGCTCGAACGCGAGGTCGCCGCCGCCGAAACCGCGTTCGCCCGGACGATGGCCGACCGCGACCTCGAGGCCTTCGCGTCCTACATCGCCGAGGATGCGATCTTCTCGCCGGGCCCGAACACCCTGCGCGGCAAGGCCGCGATCGTCGCCGCCTGGCGCCGCTACTACGAAGGCGACGCGCCCTTTTCCTGGGCACCCGAGACCGTGGTGGTGCTCGCCGGCGGCACGCTGGCGCAGACCAAGGGGCCGGTGTTCGACCCCTCGGGACAGCGGATCGCCGAGTTCCGCTCCACCTGGCGCCGGGAACCGGACGGCCGCTGGCGCGTGGTGTTCGACGACGGCGCCTGCCTCTGCCCCGCCCGGGAGTGAGCGGGGCCGGCAGCCTCAGACCGCGCGCACCAGCCCCGGCCGGGCCAACGCGACCTGCGCGCCCGTGCGGGCCGTGAGCACGGCGGCCAGCGCCTCGCGCGCCGGGTCTTCGCCGTGCACCAGCACCACCGGCGGCGCGCCCGGGGTCGCCGCATACCAGTCCGCCAGGCCCGTCTGGCCCGCGTGCGCCGACAGGCCGCCGACGGTGTGGCGTGCGGCGTGGACCTGGATGTCTTCGCCGAACAGGCGCACGGACGCCGCCCCGTCCACCAGCCGACGGCCGAGCGTGCCCTTGGCCTGGTAGCCGACGAACATCACGTGCGACTGGCGCCGGCCCAGGTTCTGGCGCAGGTGGTGGCGGACACGCCCGCCGTTGCACATGCCCGAGCCGGCGATGATGATCGCGCCGCCGCGCACTTCGTTGATCGCCTGGGACTGCGCCACCTCGGGGGTGAAATGCAGGTTGGGCAGGCGGAAGGGATTGGGCCGGCCCTGCCAGACGCGCTGCGCGTCCGCGTCGAACAAGCCTTCGTGCCGGCCGTAGACCTCCACCACCTTCATGGCCATCGGGCTGTCGAGGAAGATGCGCCAGCGCGCCATCTTCCAGTCGTCCCACTGGCGGGCGAACCAGTACAGCAGCTCCTGGCTGCGGCCGACCGCGAAGGCCGGGATGATCACGTTGCCGCGGTCGGCCCAGGCGTGTTCGAGCACCTCGCCGATCTCGGCCAGGGTGGCGCCGCGTTCGCGGTGGTCGCGGTCGCCGTAGGTGGACTCGAGCAGCACGAGGTCGGCCTCGGGCACCGGTACCGGGTCGCGCAGGATCGGGGTGCCGCGCGGGCCGATGTCGCCGGAGAACGCCAGTACGCGGCGGCCGCCCGGCTCGTGCGCCTCCAGCTGCACGCTGGCCGAGCCCAGGATGTGGCCGGCGTCGCGCAGCGTCGCGAACACGCCGCCGAGGAGCTCATGGCGCTGGCCATAGTCGAGTCCGCGCACCTGTCGCATCACCTGGCCGACGTCGGCGCGGGTGAACAAGGGCTTGTGGCCGGCGTGGCCGCCGCGGCGGTGGCGGTTGTCGCGCTCGGCGTCCATCTCGGCCAGCGAGGCGGCGTCCTCGAGCATGATGCGCAGCAGGTCGGCGCTGGCGTGCTGGGTCCAGATCGTGCCGCGGAAGCCGCGCTGGACCAGCAGCGGCAGTCGGCCGCAGTGGTCGATGTGGGCGTGGCTGAGCACGACCGCGTCGATTTCGCGCGGCTCGAAGGGAAATGGGTCGGCGTTGCGGGCCTCGTCCTCTTCGCTGCCCTGGATCAGACCGCAGTCGAGCAGGAGCCGATGGCCGTTGGCCTCGACCTCGTGGCAGGAACCGGTGACTTCGCCGGCGGCGCCGTGGAATCGAACCTGCATGGCCTGCTCCCGGTGGACTGGGCGCCACTTTAGCG
>JAYRTA010000053.1:0-8854 GCA_041919875.1 Arenimonas sp. | reverse complement strand
TCGCCGCCCAGTTGTGTTACGTTCGCGTTAAGGATGACCGACGGCTGCCCCGACGGTTGCCTTGAAAGCAACATCAAGCGTCAAAGCACAAGAACCTATTCTAAGGGGGTTACACCAGATGAGGACTGTATCCAGGGCGACCGCTCGTCGTTCCCTGCTGGCCCGCTCGCTCGCGCTGGCCATCGCCATGCCGCTCGCCGGCGGCGCGATCGCGCAGGACAGCAACGACGATTCCGATGACGACCAGCCGGCTGCCACCCAGCAGCCCACGACCCTCGAGGCCGTGGAAGTCGTCGGTTCGCGCATCAAGCGCTCCAACATCGAAGGTCCGTCGCCGGTCACGGTGATCACGGCCGAGCAGATCGAGGCGCAGGGTTTCAACACCGTGCACGAGGCCCTGGAAACGGTCTCGCAGAACGTGGGCTTCGGCCAGAACGACTTCAACGCCGCCGGTGGCTTCACCCCGAACGGCGCGGTCATCAACCTCCGTGGCCTCGGCCCGGGCCGCACCCTGCTGCTGATCAACGGTCGCCGCGCGAACGACTATCCGTTCCCGTACAACGGCCGCAGCAACTTCCAGAACTTCAACAACATCCCGGCCGGTGCGGTGGACCGCATCGAGATCCTCGCGGGCGGCGCCTCGGCCATTTACGGCTCCGACGCGGTGGCCGGCGTGGTCAACGTGGTGCTGAAGAAGAACTACGAGGGCGATGCGCTGCGCATCCGCGGCCAGGGCTACACCGACGGCGGCGGCGACTCGATCGACGTCCAGTGGACCGGCGGCAAGATCTTCGATCGCGGCTCGGTCACCTATGCCCTGCAGCACTTCGACCGGTCCCCGATCTGGGGCTGGCAGCGCGACGAGTGGGATTCGGCCGCCGACAATCCCGCGCCCCCGGGCGTGAACGGCACCACCGGCGTCGGTGGCTACCAGCCGCCGATCGGCATCCAGATCCGCCAGCTCAACGCCAGCGGCCAGACCCTGTCCTACCAGCAGGCGGCCGGCTATGACTGCTCGGGCAGCGCGCTGTATCGTCCGTGGACCTACACCAGCTCCGTCTCGGGCGCGACCCTGGGCCCGGGCTGCGGTTACGACCGCTACCCCGCCGAGCAGACCACCCTCAACGGCACGACCGACACCTCGGCCTATGTCGTGGGCAACATGGACTTCACCGACACCCTGTCGGGCTGGGCCAGCGTGATGGCCTACAAGTCGAAGGCCGAGCTCAGCGGCGGCGTCGAGCAGTGGTTCGGCGGCCCGCTCCCGAACGGCACCTTCTACGACCCGCAGTTCGGCATGCGCATCTTCCCGATCCGCGTCCTGACCCCGGAAGCCTACGGCGGCAGCGCCGGCACCTTCCAGCGCTTCGACGAAGAGTCCTGGGAACTGGCCGTGGGCCTGAGCGGCGTCATCGCCGACCGTTTCGACTGGGACCTGACGGTCTCCAAGTCGGAGTACAACGCCTACCGTGATCGTCCGCGCCTGACGGTTGCCGGCGCCACCGACTACTTCATGGGCACCCGCCTGGGCACCACCGGTTCGGGCGCGTACGTCGGCCTGGTCGGCATCCCCAACGGCCTGCCGGTCTACAACCTGAACCTGCCGCGCTTCTACGGCGCGATCAGCGGCGCCGATTACGCCGCGATGTCCACCCGCGTGACCTACGACGCCCAGTCGGAGAACTCGCTGGTCAACTTCGCGATCACCGGCGACATGTTCGACATGTCGGGCGGCACGGCGGCTTTCGCGGCCATCCTCGAAGCCTCGTCCCAGTCCTACGACCTCAATACCGACGCGCGCCTGTTCCCGGGCGTGAACGCGATCTACAACCTGACCGGCACCGGCGGTGGTGGTGAGCGTGACCGGTACGCGTTCGGCGTCGAAATGAGCTTCCCGCTGTTCGACTCCCTGACCGTTTCGACCGCGGGTCGCTACGACAAGTACGACGACATCACCGCCGTCGACGATGCCATCACCTGGAACGCCGGCATCGAGTGGCGTCCGTTCGACAACCTGCTGGTCCGTGGCTCCTTCGCCACGAGCTTCAAGGCCCCGGACATGCACTACGTGTTCTCGGAGCGCAGCGGTTCGTTCGGCACGGTCACCGACTTCGAGCTCTGCCGCCAGAACGGCATCCTGCCGACCAACTGCGGCGCCTCGGGTGCCAACTACAACTACCAGGCCTTCACCACTTCCCAGGGCCAGCCCGGCCTGAAGGAAGAGACGGGTGAGTCGTGGTCGGCGGGCGTGGTCTGGGACATCACCGATTCCCTGGCCCTCACCGCGGACTACTACGAGATCAAGCTCGAGGACGAAGTGCAGGTGCTCGCCGGCACGACGATCATCCAGGACGAGTACGGTTGCGCCACGGGCTTCTACCCGAACGGCCGGCCGTTCCCGTACGCGGGCGGCTCGGCGTACTGCACCGAGATCGACAACCGCATCGATCGCGACCCGCTGAACGGCAACCGCATCACCGAAATCCGTTCCGGACCGGTGAACCTGTCGTACCGCAAGGTCACCGGCATCGACGCCAACCTGCGCTACACCTGGGACACGGACCGCTTCGGTACGTTCACGGCCATCACCACCTGGTCGCACATCCTGAGCCACGAGACCCGCCTGCGCATCGACTCGCCGCTGGTGAACTATCGTGACGCCAACGCCACGGCCGACTGGCGCAGCCGCACCACCGTGCAGCTGGGCTGGCGCAAGGGCGACTGGGATGCGGCCCTGTACGTGTACCGTTACGGTTCCTTCCCGCGCTGGAACCTCAACAACACGAACGTGACCTCGGGCACGCTGGACTTCCGTGCGCCGCCGTTCACCCTGGCGAACATCTCGGTCGGCAAGCGCTTCACCGAGAACTTCTCCATGCGCGTGAACGTCAACAACGTGCTCAACGAGCTGGGCGCCGACGACATCACCTACAACTCCTACCCGTACCGCTGGTACGGCTACGGCACGCAGGGTCGTCAGGTCGGTCTGCAGTTCGACTACTCGTTCTGATCCCGCCAGGGATTCAGAGCTGAACCACTTGGCCCGGCGCAAGCCGGGCCATTTTTTTGCGCCTTTGCCGGACTTCGGCCACGGCTGGAGGGGCCAGCCGGCGCGGATTGCGCGATAATCGCCGGCCACGCCCGCGAGACCCGCCCCCGATGCCGCCCCGCCCCGCCCTCGTCACCACCGCCCTGCCCTATGCCAACGGCCCGCTTCACCTGGGCCATCTGGTGGGCTACGTGCAGGCCGACATCTGGGTGCGGGCGCGCCGGCTGGCCGGCGGCGAGGTGCACTTCGTCTGCGCCGACGATGCCCACGGCACCCCGATCATGCTGGCGGCCGAAAAGGCCGGCATGGCCCCGGAGGATTTCATCCGCGGCATCCAGGCCTCGCACGAAGCCGATTTCGCCGGCTTTGGCGTCGTCTTCGACCACTACCACTCGACCCATTCGGACGAAAACCGGGCCCTCGCCTCGCTCATCTACACCCGCCTGCGCGACGGCACCCACGGGCCGAAGGCGATCGCGGTGCGGGCGATCCAGCAGCTCTACGATCCCGAGCGCGGCATGTTCCTGCCCGACCGCTACATCAAGGGTGAGTGCCCCAAGTGCGGCGCGGCCGACCAGTACGGCGACAACTGCGAGGTCTGCGGCAAGGCCTATGCGCCCACCGACCTGAAGAACCCCCGCTCGGTGGTCTCCGGCGCCACGCCCGAACTGCGCGACTCGGAGCACTACTTCTTCGAGCTGGGCAAGTTCGAGGCCTTCCTGCGCGAGTGGCTGGCCGCCGACGTCGCCCACCCGGCGGTGAAGGCCAAGCTGGCCGAATGGCTCGACGGCGGCCTGCGCGACTGGGACATCAGCCGCGACGCGCCCTACTTCGGCTTCCCGATCCCGGAGGCACCGGGCAAGTTCTTCTACGTCTGGCTCGACGCGCCCATCGGCTACCTGGCCTCGTTCAAGGCGCACTGCGCCAGGACCGGCGTGGATTTCGGCGCCTACACCGACGCCGCGCGCAACGCCGCCGGCGAGACCGAGATGCACCACTTCCTCGGCAAGGACATCATCAACTTCCACGGCCTGTTCTGGCCGGCGATGCTGCACGGCGCCGGCCTGCGCGCGCCGACCGCGCTGCACGTCAACGGCTACCTGACGGTGAACGGCGCCAAGATGAGCAAGTCGCGCGGCACCTTCGTGATGGCCCGCACCTACCTCGACGCCGGTCTCGACCCGGAGGCGCTGCGCTACTACTTCGCCGCCAAGACCGGCGCCGGCGTGGTCGACCTGGAC
Organism: Arenimonas sp.; assembly: GCA_041919875.1. Taxonomy (GTDB): domain Bacteria; phylum Pseudomonadota; class Gammaproteobacteria; order Xanthomonadales; family Xanthomonadaceae; genus Arenimonas. The sequence continues at coordinate 4,564 of JAYRTA010000053.1, read as the reverse complement.
CTCAATCTCGAGGACTTCGTCGCGCGGGTCAACAGCGACCTGGTGGGCAAGTTCGTCAACATCGCCAGCCGCTGCGCGGGATTCATCAGCAAGCGCTTCGACGGCCGTCTGGCGGATGCCCTGCCCGACCCGGCCATGCACGGTCGCTTCGCCGCCACGCTCGACGATATCGCGGCCAGCTATGCCCGGGATGAGTACGGCCAGGCGATCCGGCAGGTCATGGCGCTGGCCGACGAAGCCAACCGCTACATCGACGAGCGCAAGCCCTGGGTGATCGCCAAGCAGGCCGGCGCCGACGCCGAGCTGCAGGCGGTGTGCAGCCAGGGCCTGAATCTCTTCCGCGTGCTGGCCGCCGGCCTCAAGCCGGTGCTGCCGCAGGTGGCGGCGAAGGCCGAGGCCTTCCTGCGCGCACCGGTGGCCCGCTGGCAGGATGCCAAGGCATCGCTGCTGGGCCACGCCATCGCGCCTTTCGAAGCCCTGATGACCCGCATCGACCCAAAACAGATCGAGACCATGACCGACGCCAGCAAGGAAGACCTCAAGCCGACGGACGCGGCCGCCGCGGCCCCCGCCAAGCCCGCGACGCCCGCCGAGCCGCAGGCCGCGCCCGCCGCAACGCCGGCCGCGCCGGCCGCGGATGCGCCCGCGCACATCGGCATCGAGGACTTCGCCAGGCTCGACCTGCGCATCGGCAAGGTGCTCGAGTGCGGCTTCGTGGAAGGCTCGGACAAGCTGCTGCGCTTCCTGCTCGATGCCGGCGAGCTCGGCCAGCGGCAGATCTTCAGCGGCATCCGCGCCAGCTACGCCGAGCCGGACAAGCTCGTCGGTCGCCATGTCGTCTTCATCGCCAACCTCGCGCCGCGCAAGATGCGCTTCGGCCTGAGCGAAGGCATGATCCTCTCGGCCGGCTTCGACGGCGGCGCGCTCGCGCTGCTGGACGTGGACACCGGCGCCGCCCCGGGCATGCCGGTCCGGTAAGCGCCATGGACGAGATCGCCCTGCTGCTGGTCGGCGCGGTCTTCGTCAACAATTTCGTGCTGGTGAAGTTCCTGGGCCTGTGCCCGTTCATGGGCGTGTCGCGGCGCCTGGACGGCGCCTATGGCATGGCCCTCGCCACCGGCTTCGTACTCACCCTCTCCTCGGCCCTGGCCTGGATGGTGCAGCACTGGCTGCTGGCACCGCTGGGCCTGGACTACCTGCGCACGCTCGGCTTCATCCTCGTGATCGCCGCCGTGGTGCAGTTCACCGAGGCCGTGCTGCACCGGCGCAGCCCGCGCCTGTACCGCGTGCTGGGCCTGTACCTGCCGCTGATCACCACCAACTGCGCGGTGCTGGGCGTGGCCCTGCTGAACGTGCAGGCCCGGCACGGGCTGCTGCAGGCGGTGCTCTACGGCTTCGGCGCGGCGGTGGGCTTTGGCCTGGTGCTGGTGCTGTTCGCGGCGATGCGCGAGCGCCTGGACACCGCCGACGTACCGGCCGCCTGGCGCGGCGCGCCGATCGCCCTGGCCACGGCGGCCCTGATGTCGCTGGCCTTCATGGGCTTCGCCGGCATGGCGGCGGCCTGAGGTGCTGACCGCGCTGGCCGTGGTGCTGGGCCTGGCCCTGGTCGCCGGCACCCTGTTGGGCTGGGCCGGGGCACGCCTGCGGCCGGAGGCCGACCCACTCGTCGAGCGCATCGACCGCCTGCTCCCGCAGACCCAGTGCGCGCAGTGCGGCTACCCCGGCTGCCGCCCCTACGCCCGCGCGATCGCGGCCGGCGAGGCCGACATCAACCAGTGCCCGCCCGGCGGCGAGGCCGGCGTACGGGCCCTGGCCGAACTGCTGGGCCGCGAGCCCCGCCCCTTGAACCCGGAGAACGGGGTCGAGAAGCCGCCGGTGGTGGCCGTCATCTTCGAAGCCGACTGCATCGGCTGCACCAAGTGCATCCAGGCCTGCCCGGTGGACGCGATCATCGGCGCGCCCAAGCGCTTGCACACGGTGATCGAGGCGCTGTGCACCGGCTGCGAGCTGTGCCTGCCGCCCTGCCCCGTGGATTGCATCGTGCTAGAGCCGCCGTCGCCGCGGCCGGCGCGGCCCGCCTGGCCGCACCCGTCCGCCACCGGCGATCAAAGCCGTTCGATGGCGTAGCCCTCGGCCTCGAGCAGTTTCACCAGGCCGTTGTCGCCCAGCAGGTGGATGGCGCCCACCACGACCAGCGCATCGTCCTCGCGCGACTCGTCGAGCAGCGCCTGCAGGCGCGGCAGCCAGGCCCGGTTGCGGTCGACGTTGATGCGCTGGTAGAGCAGCGGATACTTCTCGCGCAGTTCGGCGCCCGCGTGCTCGTACAGGCCCTCGGCGTCGCCGGCGCGCCACAGGCCATGCATGCGCTCCAGGTCTTCGCGCATGCCTCCCAGGTCGTCCAGCGTGTCCTGGAGGCTCTGCAGCTGCAGCTCCGCCGGCAGGCCATCGAACAGGGCGATCTGCTGGTCCCCGACTTCCAGGCCCGCGACCGGCTTGCCGGCCGCCACGGCACGCTGGGCGAAATGCCGGTCCAGGCCATGTTCGGGCTTGAGCCCCATCTGCTGCAGTTCGATCAAGCCGATGACCAGGCCCGCATACCAGGGTTCGAAGCCGTCGATGGCGGCGATCGGCACGCCGCGGCCCGCGGCCCAGGCCTCCAGCTGCGCCGCCGTGGCCGCCGGCAGCGAGGCGCGCAGGCTCTGCCCGGCCGGCAGGGCGCCGGCGGCCTGCATCTTCTGGCCCAGCGCCGGGTCGGACAGCTCGGCGGGCGCCAGTTCGAACAGGACCCGCTCGGCGTCCTCGAAGGCGGCGTCCGTGGAGGCCGCCAGCGGGTAGTCGCTGGCCTGGAGCATGTGGAAGGAACCGAGCAGGTAGAGGCTGTTGTCGGCGTCGCTGATTTTCCACAGCAGCGGCCGGTGCTCGGCCGGCGCCTCCGCGCAGGCGGTCATGGCGGAGCCGGCCAGCAGGGCGGCCAGGGCGGAGCGCAGGAACCTCGGCATCGGGGGCAACCTCGTCATTGGGGGAAGGGGCGGGGTTTCTTCTCGCCGGCGGTGACGCGCAGGTCCAGGCGGTTTTCCGGCGGCGGCATCGGGCAGGTGGAGAACGGGGTGAAGGCGCAGGGCGGGTTGTAGGCCAGGTTGAAGTCCAGGACCGTGCGGCCATCGGCGCCGGGCGGGTCCGCATACAGGAAACGCGATGCCGGGTAGCTTTCGTGTCCGCTGGTGCGGTCGGCGAAGATCAGGAAAAGCCGGCCATCCCCCTCGTCCACGGCTTCCAGCGCGTAGGATTTCCCGTCCTTCTCGAACAGCACGCGGCCAGGATTGGCCATCGCTTCGGACATGCCCAGCATGTTGACGATCTCGAGCGTCTTGCCGGCCGGGTGCGGTTCGAACCGGGCCTCGAAACGGAAGCCCGGGTCGATGTCGAAATAGTCCAGGCCCGGGAAGGAGGTGCGCGTGCGCGCCATCGCGCTGCGCACCCGCAGCCCGAAGCGGCCGCCGCGCTCGATCACGATGAAGCTCGCGTCGCCGCGGTTGAACCCGACCACGGTCGGGCCACCCTGGCTGTCGGCACGCAGCAGCACGCGGCCCGTTGCCGGTACGCCGTCGATGCTCACCTCGGCGCCCGCATGGATGTCCAGGCTCAGCTGGCCATCCCTGGAGAGGCTGATCATGCCCAGCTGCTCCGGCCCCAGGGCCAGGCGTGTGCCGTTGTCCCGCGCGGTGCCGACGTAGGTGGCGCCCGGGGTGAGCCAGTGCAGGCCCACCAGGGACAGCCAGCCGTCGGGGCGCGTGAGCCGCTGCAGCCGCTCGGCGCGGACATCGTTCACCTGGCGCTCGTAGGCGCGCCTGGCGGCGTCGGCGGCGCGCACCGCCTCGGCATCGGCCTTGGCCTCCTCCCCGTTGCCGCCGCAGCCGGCCAGTGCCAGCAGGCCGGCCAGCACCCAACCCACCCGATATCCGCGCATCACCGCCCCCTGAGGAACAACCGGTCCAATTCCGCCTTGCTCAGCTGCACCCAGGTCGGGCGGCCGTGGTTGCACTGGCCGCTGCGCTCGGTGGCTTCCATGTCCCGCAGCAGAGCGTTCATCTCGGGCACGGTCAAGCGCCGGTTGGCACGCACGGACGTGTGGCAGGCCAGGGTGGAGAGCAATTCGTTGCGGGCCTCGTCGAGCTTGCGGCTGCTGCCGTGCTCGCGCAGGTCGGCCAGCACGTCCAGCACCAGCGGGCGCGGGTCGAGGTCGGCCAGCAGGGTCGGCACGCTGCGCACGCTCAGGGCCTGGGGGCCGGCGCGGCGAAGTTCGAACCCGAACCCGGCCAGGGCCTCGCCGTGCTGTTCGGCGGCATCGGCTTCGCGCTCGCTGACCGCCAGCGAAAGCGGCACGAGCAGCGGCTGGCTGCGGATGCCCTCGCCATCGCGCGCCTGCTTGAGCCGCTCGTAGGTAATGCGTTCGTGCGCGGCGTGCATGTCCACCAGCACCAGGCCCTGGGCGTTCTCGGCCAGGATGAAGATGCCGTGCAGCTGCGCCAGCGCGAATCCCAGCGGCGGCGCCTCGGCCTCGTTA
>JAYRTA010000052.1:0-8886 GCA_041919875.1 Arenimonas sp. | reverse complement strand
CAGAGTCAGAGTCTGCAGTCCTACCATTAGACGATCCCCCAATTCCGGGACCGCGCCAGTCTTCGCAGCGATCAGCGCTTCGAGAACTGGGTGGCGCGGCGGGCCTTGTGCAGGCCGACCTTCTTGCGCTCGACTTCGCGGGCGTCGCGGGTCATCAGGCCGGCCTTGCGCAGGTCGGGCTTGAGCGACTCGTTGTACTCGACCAGCGCGCGGGCGATGCCCAGGCGGATGGCGCCGGCCTGGCCGGTGATGCCACCGCCCTCGACCGTGACGCTGATGTCGAACTTGTCGGTCATCTGGGTCACTTCGAGCGGCTGGCGCACGATCATGCGCGAGGTCTCGCGACCGAAGAACTCGTCCACCGGGCGGCCGTTGACGACGATGGCGCCCTTGCCGGCGCGCAGGAACACGCGGGCGGTGGAGGACTTGCGACGGCCGGTGCCGTAATTCTGCTGCAGAGCCATGGATTGCCTACCTGTGCCTTAGATGTCCAGCGCCTGCGGCTGCTGGGCGGTGTGCGGATGCTCGGAGCCCTTGTACACCTTGAGCTTCTTGAACATGGCGCGGCCGAGCGGGTTCTTCGGCAGCATGCCCTTCACGCCGGTCTCGATGACGCGCTCCGGGTGGGCGTCCAGCGCCTGCGCCAGCGTCTCGGTCTTGAGGTTGCCGACGTAGCCGGTGAAGCGGTGGTACTTCTTGTCCTGCAGCTTGTTGCCGGTGACGGCGATCTTCTCGGCGTTGATCACGACGAGGTAATCACCGGTGTCCACATGCGGGGTGAACACGGGCTTGTGCTTGCCGCGCAGACGGCGCGCGAGTTCCGAGCACAGGCGACCCAGGGTCTTGCCGCTGGCATCAACCACATACCAATCGCGCTTGACGGTCTCCGGCTTGGCGCTGACGGTCATGGACTTCATGACGGCTCCAAAAGAGGGAATACGGGTGGAAAGAGGCGGAATGATAGCGGCCGTTCCGCCGTCGCGCAAGCCTGAATTAACCCCGTGTTAGCATCCGGCCATGTCCGCCCCGCCCGAAACGGCCTCCGGCGCCCGGCCCGCCGCGGGCCTGGCGGCCCTGGCCGACCGCTGCGTCCAGTGCGGCCTGTGCCTGCCGCACTGCCCCACCTACCGGCTCGACCGCAGCGAGGCCGAATCGCCCCGCGGGCGCATCCAGTACGTGCGCGCGGTGGCCTCCGGGCGGCTGGCGCCCGGTCCGGTGGGCGACGCCCACCTCGACCACTGCCTGGGCTGCGGCCGCTGCGAAGCCGCCTGCCCCGCCGGCGTCCCCTATGGCGAACTGCTGGTGCTGGCCCGGGCCGACCAGGTTCGCCGTCGCCCGCCGGGCGCCCGGGTCCGCGGCGCCCTGGCCTTGCTGGCGCGCCCCCGCCTGCTGTCGGCCCTGCTGGGGCTGTATCGGCGCCTGGGGACCTGGCTGCCCGCGGCCTGGCGCCCGCCCGTGCCGCGGCCGCCGCCGGCCGCCCGCCGGTTGCCGGCAACCGAGCCCGCCGCCGGCCCGCGGTTGGCGGTCTTCACCGGCTGCATCGCCCGCGCCTACGAAGGCCCGGCCCGCGAAGCCCTGGCCCGCCTGTTCGCAGGGGCCGGCATCGGCCTGGACTGGCCCGCCGGCCAGGGTTGCTGCGGCACGGCGGCCGCCCATGCCGGCGACCTGGCCTCGGCCACCCGCCTGGCCGAGGCCAACCGCCTGGCCTTCGCCGGCCGCCCCCGGGTGCTCAGCCTGGCCAGCGGTTGCCGGCAGGCGCTGGCGCGCGCCCTGGGGCCGGACACCGGCACCGTGGACGCCCTCGTGGCCCTGGACGCACTGGGCGACGCCCTGGTGTTCCGCGACGCCGGCGGCCGACGGGTCGCCCTGCACCTGCCCTGCACCCAGCGCACCGATCCGGAGGCCAGCGCCGCCCTGCGCCGGCTGCTGGCGCGCGTTCCGGGCCTGGTCGTGGCGGACCTGCCCGACACCGGCTGCTGCGGCGCCGCCGGGTTGCACCAGTTGGCCGAGCCGGCGCGCGCCGCGGCCCTGCGCGCGCCGCTGCTCGAGGCTCTGGCCGCCGACGCCTTCGACGAAGTGCTCTCGGCCAACATCGGCTGCCGCCTGCACCTGGCCGGGGGCACTACAATCGGCGTGCGACATCCCGTCGAATTCCTGGCCGAGCACCTGGCATGACGCGCCACTTCAGCCCGATCGACCGCCTGCTCGCCGAAGCGCAGCACGCACTCAACACCCTGGCCGCCACGCCGCGTGCCGAACGCGACAACCCGGCCGGCCGCCTGCCCGACCCGGCCCTGGACGCCGCCGACCGCCGCCACGCTGCCGGCCTGATGCGCATCAACCACACCGGCGAGATCTGCGCCCAGGCCCTGTACGTGGGCCAGGCCGCGGTGGCCCGCGACGACGCCACCCGCCGCCAGCTGCTGGCCGCCGCCCAGGAGGAAACCGACCACCTGGCCTGGTGCGCCGATCGCCTGCGCGAACTCGACAGCCGGCCCAGCCTGTTCAACCCGCTCTGGTACGCCGGCAGCTACGCCATCGGCCTGGCCGCGGGCCTGCGCGGCGACGGCTGGAACCTGGGCTTCGTGGTCGAGACCGAGCGCCAGGTCGAGGCCCACCTGGACGAGCACCTGCAGACCCTGCCCGCCGGCGACCAGCGCAGCCGCGCCATCCTGGGCGTGATGAAGGACGACGAGGCCCGCCACGCCGACCACGCCCAGGCCGCGGGCGCCCGCACGCTGCCGGCGCCGATCCCGGCGCTGATGGCGGCGACGTCCCGGCTGATGAAGGCGGTCGCCTACCGTTTCTGACCGGGCTCAGCCGGTCAGCTTGAGCCCGGCGATGCCGGCCACGATCAGCCCGATGCAGGCCAGGCGCGGCCACGAGGCCGGCTCGCCGTGCAGCCACATGCCCAGCAGGGCCGTGCCGACCGCGCCGATCCCCACCCACACCGCGTAGCCGGTGCCCAGCGGGATCGAGCGCAGCGCCTGCGCCAGGCACCAGAAGCTGGCGGCCATGCCGGCCACGGTCAGCGCGGTCGCCATCGGCTTGGTGAAGCCTTCCGAGGCCTTCAGGCCCGCCGCCCAGCCGATCTCCAGCAGGCCGGCCACCACCAGGTAGATCCAGGGCATCGTCGTTCTCCTCGTCGTGATGAAAAAAAACGGCCCGGGACTCGCGTCCCGGACCGTCGTCGGTGTGTTCCCGCCGGGCTGGCCGGCGCGCGGGTCGTCCCGCGGTGTGGATCAATCGATCAGATTGCGGCCGTGGAAGAGCTCCTCGATCTCGCGGCGCAGCTGCATCTCGATGCGCTGGCGGTCCTTGAAGCCGAGGTTCTTGGCCTTCTCCTCGAACAGGTAGGTGTCGAGGTCGAAGTCCTTGAGGTGCATCTTCGTGTGGAACAGGTTCTCCTGGTACACGTTGACGTCCATCATTTCGTACTTCTGCTTGATGGGCTTGGACAGGAAGTCCTGGATCGAGTTGATCTTGTGGTCGATGTAGTGCTTCTTGCCCTTCACGTCGCGGGTGAAGCCGCGCACGCGGTAGTCCATCACCACGATGTCGGACTCGAAGGACTCGATCAGGTAGTTCAGGGCCTTCAGCGGCGAGATCACGCCGCAGGTCGCCACGTCGATGTCGGCGCGGAAGGTGGCGATGCCGTTGTGCGGGTGGGTCTCCGGATAGGTGTGCACGGTGATGTGCGACTTGTCCAGGTGCGCCACCACGGCGTCGGAGATCAGCTCCTTGCCCGCGGCCTTCTTGTCGATCACCGGCTCTTCCGAGATCAGGATCGTCACCGAGGCACCCTGCGGGTCGTAGTCCTGGCGGGCCACGTTGAGGATGTTGGCGCCGATGATCTCGGCCACGTCGGTGAGGATCTGGGTCAGGCGCTCGGCGTTGTAGGCCTCGTCGATGTACTCGATGTAGCGCTGGCGCTGGTCCTCGCTGACCGCGTAGCAGACGTCGTAGATGTTGAAGCTCAGGGCCTTGGTGAGGTTGTTGAAGCCCTGGAGCCTCAGGCGCGGCAGCGGCTTGACCACGTTGGCTTTCCTGCAGGCGACGGGGGGACCCCCCGGAGGGGGCGCATTATCGGGCAATCGGCCCCCCGGGGGAACCTCGCCCGGCCGCGGCCCGGGCCGGCGTTGATGCGACGCGCGTCACAGCCTAAGCTGAACCGGTTTCGCCGCCCCCCATGCCCGGCGGACCAGCCCACCGAAGGAGCATCCATGGCGCTGCAGCCGTACAAGCCCGTCAATACGCCCCTGGCGCCGGATTCGGCCACCTTCGGCCGTTTCCTCGACCACTGCCACCGACGGCGCCACCCGAGCCGCAGCGACATCTTCCGCCCGGGCACCCCGGCCTCCTCGCTCTACTACGTCATCAGCGGCTCGCTGAGCGTGGTCAGCGAGGAAGCCGACGGCCGCGAACTGGTGCTGGGTTACGTCAACGCCGGCGAGTTCATCGGCGAGATGGGCCTGTTCTTCGCCGCCGACGAGCGCGCGGTGGTGGTGCGCACCCGCACGCCCTGCGAACTGGCCGAGATCAACTACGACCGCCTGCACCAGCTGTTCGCGGGCCCGCTGGCGGCCGAGTGCCCGCGCATCCTCTATGCGATCGGCCTGCAGCTGTCCAAGCGCCTGCTCGACACCAACCGCAAGGCCAGCCGGCTGGCCTTCATGGACGTCACCGGCCGCATCCAGCGCACGCTCAACGACCTGTGCCAGGAGCCCGACGCGCTCTCGCACCCGCAGGGCACCCAGATCCGGGTCTCGCGCCAGGAGCTGGCCCGCATCGTCGGCTGCAGCCGCGAGATGGCCGGCCGGGTGCTCAAGCAGCTGCAGGAACAGGGCCTGCTGCACGCCCGCGGCAAGACCATCGTCGTCTACGGCACCCGCTGACCCATGGCCACCTCGTCCTGCCCTGCCCTCGCCGGCCTGCTGGTGCGGCCGGCGCAGGCGCAGGACGCCAGCGGCCTGGCCCGGCTGCTGGGCGTGCTGGGTTATCCCTGCGACCGGGACGAAGCGGCCCAGCGGCTGCACGCGCTGGAGGACGAACCGGGCCAGCTGCTGCTGGTGGCCGACCGCCACGGCGAGCTGGCCGGCCTGGTGGCGATGGACCTGCGCTCTTTCCTGCCGCTGGGCGCGATCACCTGCCGGGTGACGGCGCTGGCGGTCTCGCCCGGCGACACCCGCCGCGGCATCGGCCGGCTGCTGCTGCGGGAAGCCGAGATCCGCGCCCGCCAGGCCGGCGCGGTGCGCATCGAACTCACGTCGGCCGAGCACCGCCACGAAGCGCATGCCTTCTACCGCGCCTGCGGCTACGGCGAGGGCGCGCTGCGCTTCCTCAAGCGCCTGGGCGCCTGATCCTTCAGCGAAGGGTTTCGAAGGCGCCGCGCAGGCGGCGGTGCACGCGCGAGAGGCTGCGCGGATCGGGCCGCACCAGCACCGGGCGGGCGGTCTCGCACAGCAGGGGCAGGTCGCGGGCGCTGTCGGAGTAGACCGCGGCAAAAGGCGGCGCGATGCCTTCGCGCGCCAGGGCGACGAGCTTGCGCGGGCCGACCGTGTGCTCGGCGCCGATCCAGCCGCCGAAGGCCGGCTTCACCGACGAGCCCACCACCGGTACCGCCGGCTGGCCCAGCGCCGCCCAGACGTCGCGGGCCAGCGCCTGTTCGGCGCCGGTGACGATCACCACGCGCTCGCCCGCGGCCAGGTGCGCGTGCAGGCGCGCCACCGCCGGCGCGATCAGCAGCTGCTCGCGGCGGCGGGCGCAGGTGCGCAGGAAATCCTCGCGCGCCTCGGCCAGCGCTTCCTCGGTGCGGCCCACCGTCGCCAGCCAGGTGTAGAAACTGGCCGGCAGCCAGGCGCTGCGCCACCAGGCGAAGGCCGGCGCGACGAAGGGAAAGCTCAGCCCTGCCGCCAGCCGCCGCAGCGGGTGGCTGCGCAGCAGGTCGCGCAGCCAGGCGGCGGCGCAGTCGCCGCGCACCAGGGTGCCGTCGAAATCGAACAGGACGGTGGCCCGGGCGGCGGCCATGGCTCAGGCGAACAGCCGGGCCAGTTCGGCGCCGGGATCGGGCGCGCGCATGAAGGTCTCGCCGACCAGGAAGGCGTGCACGCCCTCGCCGCGCATCCGGGCCACGTCCTCGCGCGTGGCGATGCCGCTCTCGGTGACCAGCACGCGGTCGGCCGGCACCACCGGCTTGAGCGCCAGCGTGGTCTCGAGCGAGACCTCGAAGCTGCGCAGGCTGCGGTTGTTGATGCCCAGCAGCGGCGCCCCCACCGGCAGCGCGCGCTCGAGCTCGTCCAGGTCGTGCACTTCCACCAGCACGTCCATGCCCAGGTCCATCGCCAGGTGCGACAGCCCGGCCAGCGCGGCGTCGTCCAGCGCGGCCACGATCAGCAGGATGCAGTCGGCGCCCAGGGCACGCGCCTCGTACACCTGGTAGGCGTCCACGGTGAAATCCTTGCGCAGCACCGGCAGGGCGCAGGCCGCGCGGGCCTGCACCAGGTAATCGTCGTGGCCCTGGAAGAAATCCACGTCGGTGAGCACCGAGAGGCAGGCGGCGCCACCCAGCGCGTAGCTGCGGGCGATGTCGGCGGGATGGAAGTCCGGCCGGATCACGCCCTTGCTGGGGCTGGCCTTCTTCACCTCGGCGATCACCGCGGGCGCGCCGGCCGCGAGCCGGGCCTGCAGCGCCGCCGCGAAGCCGCGCGCGGGCGGCAGGTCGCGGCCGCGGGCCTGGAGTTCGGCCAGCGGCAGGCGCGCCGAGCGCTCGCGAACTTCCTCGACCTTGCGCGCGAGGATGCGCTGGAGCACGTCGCTCACGGCGCCACCCCCGCCAGCCGGCGCGTCGTGGCGACGAACTGGTCCAGGCGACGGCGCGCCTCGCCCGAGGCGATCGCGCGGCGGGCGTGGTCGATGCCCTCGGAAATCGAGACGGCGCGGCCGGCGGCATAGAGCGCGGCGCCGGCATTGAGCGCGACGATCTCGCGCGGCAGGCCGTCCTTGCCGTCCAGGGCCTCGATCAGCATGGCCTTCGATTCCCCGGCGTTCTCCACCCGCAGGTTGCGGCTGGCGGCCATGGGGATGCCGAAATCCTCGGGATGGATCTCGTACTCCACCACGTCGTCGCCGCGCAGCTCGCCCACCATCGTGGCGCCGCCCAGCGAGATCTCGTCCATGCCGTCGCGGCCCCAGACGACCATCGCCCGGCGCGCGCCCAGGCGCTGCAGCACGCGCACCTGGATGCCCACCAGGTCGGGATGGAAGACGCCCATCAGGATGTTGGGCGCGCCGGCCGGGTTGGTCAGCGGGCCGAGGATGTTGAACAGCGTGCGCACGCCCAGCTCGCGCCGCACCGGCGCCACGTTCTTCATCGCCGGGTGGTGGATGGGCGCGTACATGAAGCCCAGGCCGGTCTCGGCGATGCAGGCCGACACCTGTCCGGGCTGCAGCTCGATCACCGCGCCCAGGGCCTCGAGCACGTCGGCGCTGCCGGACTTGGAGCTGACGCTGCGGTTGCCGTGCTTGGCCACCTTGGCGCCGGCCGCGGCCACCACGAACATGCTGGCGGTGGAGATGTTGAAGGTGTGGGCACCGTCGCCGCCGGTGCCGACGATGTCGACGAAGTTCTGTGCGTCGGGCACGGCCACCTTGGCCGAGAACTCGCGCATCACCCGCGCCGCGCCGGCGATCTCGCCCACGGTCTCCTTCTTCACGCGCAGGCCGGAGAGGATGGCCGCGGTCATCACCGGCGACACGTCGCCGCGCATGACCTGGCGCATCAGGTCCACCATCTCGTCGTGGAAGATCTCGCGGTTCTCGATGATGCGCTGGAGCGCATCCTGGGGCGCGATCGGCATGTTCGACGTCTCCGCGGGAGCGGCCTCAGCCGCGGCCCGCCTGCAGGAAGTTGCGCAACATGTCATGCCCATGCTGCGTGAGGATCGATTCGGGATGGAACTGCACGCCCTCCACCGGCAGGGTCTTGTGCCGCAGGCCCATGATCTCGTCCACCGTGCCGTCCTCGCGCTCGGTCCAGGCCGTCACCTCGAGGCAGTCCGGCAGCGAGGCCCGCTCCACCACCAGCGAGTGGTAGCGGGTGGCCTCGAAGGGGTCGGGCAGGCCGGCGAACACGCCCTGGCCGCGGTGGCGGATCGGCGAGGTCTTGCCGTGCATGATCTCGCGCGCCCGCAGCACCCGCCCGCCGAAGGCCTGGCCGATGGCCTGGTGGCCCAGGCAGACGCCCAGGATCGGCACGGTGCCGGCCAGCCGCGCCAGCACCTCCAGCGACACCCCGGCCTCGTTGGGCGTGCAGGGCCCGGGCGAAATCACGATGCGTTCCGGCCGCCGCGCGGCGATCTGGTCCACCGTCAGCGCATCGTTGCGCACGACCTCGACCGACTCCCCCAGCTCCCCGAAGTACTGCACGAGGTTGTAGGTGAAGCTGTCGTAGTTGTCGATCATCAGCAGCATAAGATGGCCTAACTTATTGATACATATAACGTCTATTGAAACAATTCGACCTGAATACCCTCTCGGATACCCGCTTTTCGCTGAACAGGGGGGGGATTCAAGGATAGCGAACAGACCGGACCCAGTGAGCGAACAGCTGTCTCACGTCCGCGTCACCCATATCAAGCGTTACGCGGGCGGCAGCGCACAGCCGTCGATGGACGGGCTCAAGAAGATCGCCCTGGCGTTGGACTGCGCGACCGACGTGCTGGTGTTCGACCCCAGCGAGCGGCCCATCGCCGACGACCTGCAACGTCAGTTTGAGGCCATCAGCAAGCTGCCCGAGGACGAACGCGCCATCGCACGCCATCTGCTCGAAGGGCTGGTGCTCAAGCACGACGCCAAGCGGTTCGAGGAACGGCGGTAACACCCGCTAAT